>CAKMOD010000104.1 GCA_927910885.1 uncultured Prevotella sp.
TAACGTGCTCGGTACTACTGGCGCACTCCTCCAGAGCAATAGCTTTGAGGCTGCACAGGGTCAGGTCGTAAATGTAGCTATCACTGGCACAAAGGGTATGTACCTTGTTCAGGTGCTTAAGAATGGTAAGGTTTACAAGACCGTGAAGGTTGTGAAGAAGTAAAGAAACCAATCACAACAACCATAACCTGCCGACTGGCCCCTCCCCCTTACCCCTCCCCCAGAGGGAGGGGAGTGAAATGTGTCACTTGCTGTAGGGTAACTGGCTTATTAGAAGGTTGTTCATAAAATTTCTTTCCCCTATAATGTCTGTAGCTAATAAAAAGCATCAGGACATTCTACGCCCCTCCCTCTGGGGGAGGGGTTAGGGGGAGGGGTCAGTCGCTTGTTTTGTTGGTTAGTTGTTCTGTCGTTTTTTAACCAATAATCTTCTCTCCTAACAGTTCTTTTATGAGTCCTTCTACATCCCCATCTGAGCCAGTGAGGGTCTTGCTCTCCTTAGCTTGGAAGACGATGTTCTGAACAGACTTCACCTTTGTTGGTGAACCACTCAAACCGCACTGTTCCTCGTCACCGTTGACATCGGCAACTGACCACTGATTCAGTGTGAGGTAAGGACGCTCCTCGTAGAGGTGTGCCCAAGGCTCATCGCCTTTGCGCTCCATCGGACAAGTAGCATACTTGTACTTCATCACGAGTTTGGCATTGCAAGGACGTGCAGGGGCAGCAGTACCATTCACAGTGATGAGTACTGGCAATGGAGCTACAACAGTCTCTACACCACCATCGATATGACGGCGGATAGTAGCCTTACCATCCTCAATCTTCAGGATTTCCTCTGCGTATGTAACTTGGTTGAGTCCTAACTTCTGTGCAACCTGTGGTCCTACCTGTGCGGTATCACCATCGATAGCCTGACGTCCACCGATGATGATATCTACATCACCGATTTTCTGTACAGCTGTCGCTAAAGCGTATGAAGTAGCGAGTGTGTCAGCACCAGCAAACTTACGGTCGGTAAGCAGCCAGCCGGTATCAGCACCACGATAGAGTCCTTGTCGGATAATTTCTCCGGCACGTGGAGGTCCCATGGTTAAGATTCCTACAGTAGAGCCTGGGTTCTGATCCTTCAGTCTCAGAGCCTGCTCCAAAGCATTTAGGTCTTCAGGATTAAAGATGGCAGGCAGTGCGGCACGGTTAACCGTTCCTTCGGCTGTCATGGCATCTTTTCCCACATTTCTTGTGTCAGGTACCTGCTTAGCAAGTACTACAATTTTCAAACTCATAAATATAATAATGTGTTATTTAATATTCAATTGTTTTGGTTGAGGGCAAAAGTACGTTTTTTTTGCAACATAAACAAAAAAAGTTGCACAAAAACCGCTTAACTGTGTTTATGTTTGTTAGGAGCTATTCTATGAGAGTAAGAAGAGAGGTTGTCGTTTAACGAAAAAGTACTTTTTATTTGTTTTGCAGCTGTAGAATTCTAATAACTGATTTAAACTTGAATGTATATCGTAAAAATGGTGTAGGGGTTGATGGATAGCAACTTCTTCTTTACTATTTATAATACCCTTAATTCCAATGGAAAAGTTCTATCAGAAAGCTCTTTTATAGCTTGTTCTATCTTGTTACATTTGCTTATCTCGGAATTATTTTCACGTAAATAAATATTTTTTGTCGTGATAATAAATATTTCTTTTCATGAAGATAAATATTTTTTTCATGAAAATAATTTCATGAGCATGTATATGTCATGGTGAAAAAGGGCGTATATAGTTATGATACAATATGTTTATAAGTTCTTGATATTCAACGTTCATTATTACAGAATAGTTACAGGAAGATTCCTCGAGTTTAAATTATGTTAAAAAGATGTGGCGCAACTTGACAAGAGTTCTTCATTTTTTTATTTTTGCATAAGATAAATCAAAGACAATTTAACAACAAATTGTTTATAAATAACTAAATTGTAAGTCTATGAAAAGTAGAGTTTTATTTTTATTAGCTATGTTCCCATTATTTCTTTTCGTCTTGTAGTTCGGAAAATAATGATGTGTTACCTCCGGGGTATGTGTCTCTTTTTGTAAGATTCTCAAGCACGAGTGGGGAAAATATTGTAGATTCATTAGAACTTGCAAAGTATGTTGGAGATAACCTATTTGCATCAATAGGTAAAGGTGATTTGCAAATGGATGTTTCGACATCAGTATCAAAAAATATGTTGTCTATTTGTAATGACTTTTGGATGAAAGATAATTTACGAACAGGAGTTCTTTCCTCCTGTTTACATGTAGATATATTCCAGCATGAGGTGGAACCTTCACAGGAATGCACCCTTTTTCTTTGTAGTCCAAAGATTTTTGGTGACACCAAGAGACATACGATATCATGGCGGGCTAAAAGAGTCCCAACTAACTCGATGACATTTGAGGAGTGTAAGATAGATGGCGTTCCTTGTCCTGTAGTTGAAGAAATCTCGTATAAAAAGAATTGTTATAAGATAGCGAATCAAAATGGTAATCTTGCTGACTATGTTATCAATATAGTCGTTGATAGGAAGTAAGCGTTAAGGACGAGAAACATTTATACAGGTTGTAGACACGTGTGATGTGTATGGGGCTTGGAATAACTTTGCTACAGGTGATAACTATCTGTAGCAAAGTTTTCTTGTTCTAACTTTGCTATCTCATTGGTTTGTGTTATCTTTGTAGCATAATGATAGATAGAGCGACCGTAGACAGGATTTTGAATGCGTCGAACATTGTTGAAGTAATCAGCGATTTCGTTTCTTTACGCAAGACGGGAACAAGCTATAAAGGTTTGTGCCCTTTTCATGATGACCGTACACCATCGTTCTCCGTTAGTCCTGTGAAAGGTGTTTACAAATGCTTTTCATGTGGTGCAGCGGGGCATGTGGTAAAGTTTATCATGGAGCATGAGCAGATGACTTATCCTGAAGCCTTGAAGTGGCTTGCGAATAAGTATCATATTGAAGTGCATGAGCGAGAACTGACGAATGAGGAAAAGCAGCAGGAGAATGAACGAGAATCAATGTTCTTGGTCAATGAAAGAGCTGCAAAATATTTTGAGAGCTTTCTTCATGAGAATGAAGAAGGTATTGCTATTGGTATGCAATATTTCCGCAGTCGTGGTTTTAGAGATGATATTATTCGGAAGTTTCATTTGGGTTTCTGTCCGTCGAGTCGTCCAGCATTTTCTGATGTAGCTTTACTTGAGGGGTATAATAAAGAGTATCTGTTGAAGACAGGACTTAGCTATGGACGAGATAATGGTGATTTGGTTGACCGTTTTTATGGTCGAGTGATGTTCCCGTGGCTCAGTGTGAGTGGTAAGGTGACTGCCTTTGGTGGTCGTTTGTTGGATGAAAGGACGAAAGGTGTAAGCCAGAAGTATGTCAACTCGCCTGATAGTGTTATCTATCATAAGGAGCGAGAACTCTATGGTATTTTTCAAGCAAAGAAAGCAATTGCCAAGCACGACCTTGTCTATATGGTGGAGGGATATACTGATGTTGTCTCTATGCATCAGTGTGGTATCGAGAACGTCGTAGCTAATAGTGGTACGGCATTGTCTGTACATCAGATTCGACTCTTGCGTCGCTTTACTTCCAATATCGTTTTGCTCTATGATGGTGACGAAGCTGGTCAGCATGCCGCCCTTCGAGGTACGGATATGCTGTTGGCAGAGGGGATGAATGTGAAAGTGCTGTTACTTCCTGACGGTAAAGACCCAGATGAGTTTGCGCATAGTTATAGTGCAGAGGATTTCAGAAAATATATTGAAGATAATCAGACCGACTTTATTGTCTTTAAGATTAATGTTCTCTTGGATGGCATTACAGACCCTGTCAAGCGTTCAGAAGCTGTTAGCTCGATAGTTCAAAGTATTTCTGTAATAAAAGACCCAGTACTACGTGATACTTATCTCAGAGAGTGTTCAAATCGTACCAATATGAATGAACTCACTTTGATGTATCAGATGAACCGTAATATTTATAGCAGTCGGGAACAGCTGAACAGAGAGAAACAACGAATCTCAGATGCACAAGGAGAGCAAAAAGAGGAGAGGCTTGAAGACGTTCATCAAGAACTAACAGTGGAAGATATGCTCATTCAGGCTATTGTTAAAGATGGCGAGAAGATTATCTTCCGTGATGTGAAAGATGATAATAGCGGACAGATATATAATCTGACTGTAGCACAATATATAGCTTTCGACCTTAGTAGTGATAATCTTGGTTTTTCAAATGAGCTATATACAAAGATACTGCAGGAAGCAGTAGAGCAATGTGGCAAAGAGGATTTCAAAGCCGAGGAGTATTTCACACAGCATGCGGATATTGAAATTTCATCTTTAGCCGTAAGATTGAGTGTAGACCGTTTCCAACTGGCAGAGAGTTTGCAGATAAAGGAGACGGAGCAGACATTGCGTGATCGTGTTCTACATCTTGTTGCTGACTTCCGTCTGGAGTATGTTTCTTCTCATTTGAAGGAGTTGAATGCACGACTTCTGCAGGTGAAAGATTCTGAAGAGATGCAAGAAGTTATGGGAGAAATTATGAGGACACAGAATCTTCGTAATGAATTGGCAAAGAAAATGGTAGTAATATTCTTGTATGATGAATATAATAAGAAACTTATTCAAACCATCACTTAAACTCTCAAGCCTTGACTTGGATGAGAATAAAAGGATAGTTTCGAAGGCACTGAAAGCACTCAACTGTACTGGGGAGTGGAGAGAAGATGGAGATGCCGCACTCGTTCGCTATGCATTTCAGAGCGGTCATTTTGGTATTCGTATCATTAATAAGTATCCGCAGGTAGAATTGTCATTTCTCTTTTTCGCAGAAGCTGAAATGAACGATATAAACATTGTGCGTCATGTCTGCAATCACTTTAATCTTAATTCTACTGGTCCACGCTTTAGCTATACAATCAATGAGGAAACAAATGTTATTGACTTACATATTCTAACACCACTTCTGTTGGATGACGATCGTGCTCAAGACATCCTTTCTTCGGCTATGGTCGATATGTTTGCATGGCAGAACTCTTTTATAAGGACTCTTACTGAAACAAAGGATGATGCTAAGAGTTCGTCTACAACAGACTTAGAATGGGCTTCAAAGGAAGTTGAGCGTGATATTTTTCTCCTCCGTGAACAGGAACTAAGACATCAGAAGAAGGCTGCTGAGTGGAGACAGAATGATAAGGAAGCTGCAACCTTAAGGCAGTGGATGGATAAAGTATTCGGATTAGTGGATGTTGTCTTCTCTGAGTTGACGGTTATCACAGATTCTGTAACGGTCATCAGCGACCGTGAATCTATAGCATCCTATAATCTGTCTGATACGCTGATAGCAAATGGAATGTTTGTTCGACAGAAGGCTATGCTCGATCTTGTATTCTTCCTCCCTGCTCATCCGACAACACGTCGCCGTATGTCTTTTAGTATTCAGCAGGCGGATGGTTGTGTAGATGTGCTTTATTATCAGCTGGTGGCTACTTTATTACCATTGCCGTCAGGGATTGGTAGACCTCTTCATACAAGAGAAGTGGAGGTGCAGTCGCATTCTGTCTTGTTAGCATACGACCTTCGTTCAACAAAGCAATTGCAGGATGAGTTCGTTTATATGTGGAAGGAAGCCAAGAGTAAGATTGCTAATGGTGAGGAGAATCAACTTACAGAAGAACAACGACTGATAGCCAATGTGGGAAGTATAGATGCTGCCCGCTTTGTTTATCGTAGTCGGACACTTTATCGTCAGAAGCGTTACTATGAGGCTGTTGCTTGTTTAGAGAATGCTTACCGCTTGTTAAATGCTAATTTCCAGAAGTTGAGCAAGAGTGAAATAGGTGTTTTCTTAGAAGTCTGCTATATGTTAGGTTACTGCTATAATGAGCTGCGTCAGTATGATCGGGCTTACTATTATCTTTCGTTTGTAACTGGACTCAATCGTGCTCTTTATGCTGAGGAATATGTGAATTGCTTGGTAAATCTGGGTGATCATCGTTCGCTGATGGCTATAGATAATATTTTGGAAGATTTGCACAGTTCTGTCTCTGAAGATGAGGAAGGTGAGATTGAACAATCATTGCGTCCTTTCTTGCACTTTCTGTATCGACGCAAAGCTTATGTGTTGATAGAGTTGCGTAGGCTTGATGATGCAGAGGAGATACTTCGTCAGATGATTGACGACCCAGAAAGCGGTGACTTTGCCTTAGACGAATTGGCTTATATTCAGCAGTTACGAGAGAAAGAAAAGATAGACGATTCAGACGTTTCAAAGAGTTAGTGAAAAGGAGAATATAGATGATTTATTTTCATTGGGTATTCTTAGCAGTCTACGTTGTTGTCATCATTGTTGTGATGGTGCGCGTATTGATGGATAACCAACAGCCAGCCAAGACTATGGCTTGGATGTTGGTGCTAACGTTTATCCCAATGTTAGGTATTATTCTTTACTTCTTCTTTGGCCAGACCACACGTAAGGAGCGTAAGATATGGCAGTATAGTATGGACCAGTTGACAAAGCGTTCCATGTTGGAGTTTGTAGAACAAAAGCGTCTTCATCTGCCTAATGAGTATCGAGAACTTATCAAACTCTTCATGAATCAAAACTGGGTCTTACCATTAAGAATAACGAAACAGAGATTTATACTTCCGGATACGAGTTTTTTCCTTCTTTGTTAATGGAGATTGGTAAGGCTGAACACCATATTCATTTAGATACTTTTATTATTGCCAGTGACCCTTTGGGGCAGATTGTTGCTGATGCTTTGATTGATAAAGCACGACAAGGAGTTGAGGTGCGTGTCATCTATGATGATGTGGGTTCTTGGAAAACAAAGAATCGTTTCTTTGATCGTATGCGTGCCGAGGGTATAGAAGTATATGCCTTCATGCCTGTACGTTTCCCAGTCTTTACCAGTAAGGTGAACTATCGTAATCATAGAAAGATATGTGTGATTGATGGTGAAGTGGGTTTTATCGGTGGTATGAATATTGCCAATCGCTATGTGAAAGGGATAAAGAATTTAGCTTGGCGTGATACACATGTTAAGATAACTGGTGCTGCGGTATATGGTTTGCAACGTGCCTTTTTGGTAGATTGGTTCTTTGTGAGTCGTGAGTTGATAACCGACCATGTTTATTATCCAGTCAGTAAGGTTGCTGAGAATAATAGTCTTATTCAGATTGTCACCAGTAGCCCAACAAGTTTATGGCCAGAGATTGAACAAGGCTACGTAAGGGTACTTACCAGTGCAAAGCAATATGTCTATATGGAAACACCTTACTTCCTTCCTACCGACCCAATCCTCTTTGCTATGCGTACTGCAGCCTTGTCGGGAGTAGATGTAAGACTGATGATTCCTTACGAAACAGACACAAAGATTGTGGAATGGGCTTCACGCACATACGTCTTAGATACGGTGAAAGCGGGAGTAAAAGTTTATTTATATAAGGCTGGTTTTAATCATTCAAAACTTCTTGTTGCCGATGATAGTATAGCAACGATTGGTTCTACTAATGTTGACTTCCGTAGTTTTGAGAATGACTTTGAAGCAAATGCTTTCTTCTATGATAAGAAAATAGCATTGAAGGTAAAGGATGTTTTCTTAAAGGACCAAGAAGAGTGTGTTGCCTTAGAAGATGTACGAAATCTTACGCATCGTTCCTTCCTACAACGGTTGTGGGAATCAATGGTAAGACTTTTGAGTCCACTGTTGTAAGGGTAAGAAGCTAAGAAAGATTTAACCTAAATCAGACAATATTGTTAACTTTCCGATATAACTCTTTTATAGGCAGTTTTACGGATAAAGCTGTGTTTATCTAAACAAAGTGAAGTTTACACTACCATAGCTTCTATGTTCAAGGAAGTTGGGGTGAGCGGAGAAATCATTGTTCTTACCATGTTCAAAGACAAGTAGTCCATCTTCTTTTAATAACTCATATTGGAAGATGAGATTAGGAATAGTTTCCAACTCTGGCAATGCGTAGGGAGGGTCAGCAAAGATGAAATCAAACTTCTGGTGACAACTCTTTAGAAAACGGAATACATCACCTTTTATCAAGATATTTTCCTCTGTGCCAAGCTTCTCCATACATTGGCTGATAAAGCGAGCATGGTCACGGTCTTTCTCTACGCTTATTACCTGTTGACAACCACGTGATAAGAGTTCTAAGGATATACTACCCGTACCAGCAAAGAGGTTGAGTGCAGTTGCTTCTTCCCAATCCACGTAAGCATTGATAACGTTAAAGATATTCTCTTTAGCAAAGTCTGTTGTAGGACGTGCCTTAAAGGTACGTGGAACATCAAAATGTCTGCCTTTATATTTTCCTGTTATAATTCGCATAGTTTCTTTTTTAGGAGTGAAGGAGTTAAGGAGTGAAATGGAGTTAAGACATTTGTTTCTATCGGAGATGTGTGGATTTAATTCACTCTACATCTTAATCTGTCTTTCCTTCTTTTATTCCAGATAAATTGCTTTCATGTCGTAAGGTATCTCTGTACGTTTAGCCAGTTGGCTATTGTTGAAGTAAACTTCCTGATTGATAACCCTACAGAACTTCAAATGTTGTTTTACTTTGTCAAGGAGCCAGTCTTGGTAATGTATATCACCAACAAGATATAACTCATCTTTCTCTACATCCATTCCTGTTAGCTTCCATATATAAAGGAGGTAATACAAAGCATCATGCTCATTAGTTGCTTCGTATGAATTGCTGAAACGGAATCTGTTTTGTTGGAAGGTGAAAACCTCCATACGTTTCTCATGGAAATAAGCATAGAGCTTTCTACGTGGACCAGCGTAAGAACGACGATAGAGATGAGTCCATACAGACTGCATAAGCGGTTGTATGCGAATATCCTTGAAATGGTCGTCGATAACGAGCTTGAGGTCTTTGTTAATTGCAAAGACGGCAACAGCGTTCAAGTCTGGTAGAATACTCGATAGAATCTCCTCGTTGCCTTGTCTATGATAAGTATGATGATAAAGCGTTTCGATATCCTGTGTACCAAAGTCGTCAATAGGCATAAGCATCACAGGGGTATCAATCTCTGCTAACAAACGTTTGTATCCGCTCTGCAGCAATTCAGAAACCTTGAAGGCTTCACGCAGATTGGCAGCAACAGAGATACCCATATTCATCTCGTATGGTTCATAAACGAGCATACCATTCTCCTGTGGGTCGCCCACAGCAAATGCCATGTTGTTTCTGCTAAATCTAATAGTAAGTCGCAGTTTCTTGTCGGATATGTTATTGTCTGTTTCTGTCATTACGAACGTTGTATAGCTTTTTATCATCTGCAAACTTACGCATTTTTTTTCCGATTTCGTTGGTTATCTGCTTGATAAATATCATCGAAAGCCTTTCTTTCAAGTATTAAAAAAGGGTAATTTAGCGTTTGATACTTAAAAAATCTATAACTTTGCATCTACTTATTAAATGCTATAACTATTCAAACAATCATGTTTGATGGTGGTGTTGAATATAACTTTTTCACATGGCAAGACAGTTCTTTGTTATCTTCGGATGCTTAGCATTGGGAGAATTTATTGTTTGGGCTACAGGAATAAAACTGCCGTCCAGTATTATTGGTATGCTCCTACTAACTCTTTTCCTAAAGTTAGGATGGGTGAAGTTAGGATGGGTGGAGCGATTGTCACAGCTTCTGATAGCGAACCTTGGTTTCTTCTTTGTTCCACCAGGGGTGGCTCTTATTCTCTATCTTGATCTTATTAAGGCTCAATGGTTCCCTATTGTCACTGCAACAGTTGTCAGCACTCTTCTCGTTCTTGTTGTTACAGGACAGATGCACCAGCTTGTCATTAAGTTTGAACGTCGGTTGATGGCAATGGACTTGCTTCATCATCGTGCTCGTGTGCAGAAGATGAAGAAAGTTTTGGAGGAAACTGAAGAGGTTGAGGCTATGGAAGAGGCTGAAAGAATAGAACTTGACAAAACGTTACTCGGACAGGATAAGATAACTAAAAGGAGGAAAAATAATGAATTCGTGGGATGAAACAATCGGTCAGACTATTGACCTTATACAGGACGGTAAAGATATCTTTTCCAATCAGTATGTTATTTTGGCATTAACTTTTGCTGCCTTTTTTTACATCAAACGTCTACAGCAGCGTACTGGTTGGATGTTACTCAATCCTATCTTGATAGCCATCGTTCTTATTATTGTCTATCTCAAGATAACCGGTGTTTCTTTTGCAGTCTATAAGCAAGGGGCTCAATTAATTGACTTCTGGCTTAAACCAGCTGTTGTAGCCTTAGGCGTACCACTTTATTTACAGCTTGATGCCATTAAGCGTCTGTGGTTTCCAATCGTCATGTCACAGCTTGTTGGCTGTTTAGTGGGTATCGTTAGTGTTGTTTTAGTAGCCAAACTTTGTGGTGCTCCAGATATTATCGTTCTCTCAATGGCAAGTAAATCTGTCACAACACCTATTGCGATGGAAGTGACACAGAGTCTTGGCGGTATTCCTTCTCTTACAGCTGCTGTGGTGGTTATCACTGGTATTATTGGTGCTTTGGTAGGCTTCAAGATGTTGTCATTCGGTCATGTAAATAGTCCTATCGCACAAGGTCTCTCTATGGGAGCTGCTTCTCATGCTGTTGGTGCATCAACAGCGATGGCATATAGTAGTAAGTATGGTGCTTTTGCGAGCTTAGGTATTACGCTGAACGGTATCTTCACAGCCCTGCTTACCCCAACGATTCTCCGCCTAATGGGAATTATTTAGGCGGTTTTGTGTTTTAGCGCGATAAAGTCTACTAAAGTAAGAAGGAATTTATACCCATTATTACACGTGTAGTTTTAATTTCGTTTTGCTGTCACATTTAACATTTCGTGTAATCCTACTGTTACATAATAAGTTAACTAATGAATTAGGGTGACAGTAGTGACAGCAAAATTGTTTTCACTGGGAAATGCTTTTTAAACGACAGACAGTGTTAGAGGCATGTAGGGACCATTTAAATCTGGTTCATCCGACATTTGGAATGATAGCCTATGAATGATACTCAAAGTTTGAGACAAAAATCTCTTCATAACCTTCTCGTTAATAGTGGATTTAGACAAAATGAAGTAAATTTATAAGTTATAGTAACTCCTGCACTACTAATTAGCACATTATGATTATAATACTCCGTATATAAAAGGTTTTATATATATGAGTAATGGTGTAAGTAGTTGATTATTAATAGCTAATTATTATCACTCCAAATTCCTGAAGAACCAAAAAAGAGCCCTTATAGAAACGGGAATGATGAACTAAAGAACATTGCGCAGGTGGAACACTCCAGACAATAGATGCTTTGACAATTTCATCGTCAACTTATTAGGGGCAATTGCTGCCTATTGCCTGTTTCCAAAGAAGCCGTGCATCAATGTATAAAGGACCATTGACACACAGCTCACATTATTCAGAATTTGTCGAACTCACGTTATTTACGAGGATAAGATAATATCCAATTCAATTTCCTTAAATCCTCAATATTCACATCTATCCTTTGCAACACAGCATTATAATCATATCTTTTGTTCGTTTCCAATATGTTAGCATCAAAAACAAATAACATCAGAGTGTCCATCTTTCCATTTTCATGGATTCTCAGTTTCTTTTCATAACAATCGCGAACTTCTAATGCAGTCTTATTGTAATCGTGCGGTGCTATTTTATAGATTTCAGGTAAACCTAACACATGGTAATTGGGAACATTGACTGTATCAGGATAATCCAGAGAAGGGGATATATAAACCTCTTTATCGGAATTGTTATAGAATGTTATAGTATAATGGCAAAAATCGCCATCGTGCTTGCAGCTTGAAAATATACAGCAACACATAAGCACTATTGTAGTTAATGTTTTCATATTTATTGCTTTAGTTGAAAAATATCTATTATGCCTGGTATTAGAAGTGATGGTCCGAACAGATAGTCAGCCCATCCCAATGAAAGACTTCCTGCATTTAGTGCTTTCTTGTCACTATTAATACCGTAATGCCAGTCATATCCTAAAATAACGTGAGTTCGACGAATTATAAGTGTCTATAAATTTGGTGATTAACGAAATTGTTGTAACTTTAAAGAGCTAATATACAAACAAAAAATTGCTATAATCACCGAGGACAAAGTTACTGTAAATATTTTGTATGGCAGAATGACTTCTGCAAGTTTTTTGATGCATTGACAGCAAAATATACGCTAAAACCTACAGGAAACAGGAAATATCATCGAAATTCTACAATGTCAAAGGCAGAAGTTATGCTGAAAATGATTCTTTTCCACGATTCTGATTATCGTTGCTTTAAACATTTCTATCTTGAAAAAGTATGCAGGCAGCTGCACCATCTATTTCCAAAAGTTGTTTCTTATAACCATATAGTAGGATAGGAAAGGGATGTAGTCATATCCTTAACCTTGTTAGTCAAGAATGTTCTGTTGGACAAATGCACGGGTATAAACTTTGTTGGTAGCACACCACTGCGTGTCTGCAAAAAACAAAGAATATATATCCACAAGGTTTTCAAAGACATAGTCCAAAGAAGGTATGCACCAATGTATAAAGGACTATTGATACACAGCTTGCATTGTTCTAAATTTGTCTAATTCATGTTTTATTAACGAGGTCATAGATAAATTCTCTCGAACACCAATAGCAAAGAAGAACAGCCATACCAAAGCACTTCGGCTTCGATATGGCTGTTTTAAGTAGGTTTACTTTGCGCAACCTATAATATAGAATGTCTTACATTCCCTTTTCAGACTGCATTGTCACTTCAATACGGCGGTTACTGTTGATAAGGTTGCGGGCAATACGCTGGATGTCGGAAGCAGTGATGTTGCGCACGATAGCCTTGTAGTCCTTGTCAAAGTCTACTCCGTGGCGCAGCTGGTTGTATATTACGTAGAGCCAGTAGTCATTGGTAACAGAAGACTGGTCGTACTGCTTTAAGAGGTATTCCTTCACCTTTTGCAGACTTACAGCCTCTGGACCCTTATTGGCAATGTGCTCAATCTGCTTTGTGATGATTGGCATTACCATGTTATACTTGTCAGGGTCGGTGTCAAAGGCAATCTTCAACAGAGCGTGAGGATTACTTGTTGCGTTTAGACTCTGCTGCAGTTTCACACCATACACTCCACCTTTCTCCTCACGTACAGAGTCGGTATAGGCGATAGACAATACACGTTTGAAGACGTCGAGTTCCAAATCAGCCTTAGCTGTGTAAGGTTCGTCCCATGTGTAGAAGACGGTTACACGTGCCAATGGGGTCTTCATCTTCTTTTCAAAGCGGTGAGTCTCGTTGCAGTTGCGCACGTCAGGATAGGTCTTCGCAAAGGTTTCCTTTTTGCCTGTTGATGGTAGCGAAGCAATGTATTGCTCTAAGAGAGGGCGCAACTGAGCGATGTCAATGTTACCCATGACAATCATCTTGAAGTTAGAAGCATTGCTGAAACGCTCCTTGTAAATCTCGAGAACACGGTCATAGCTTACCTTGTCAAGTGATGCAGCCTTAAGTGGTTGTACACGTGGCGAATTACCATAAACGATGGCAGCGATAGAGTCGTTGTAGCTAACGTTAGGACTTGCCTCACGATTGTTGAGGAAAGAGCGCATACGGTTAACTTCTGACTGAAAAGCCTGATCATCACGACGTAAGTTCGTAAAATACAAGTAAGTAAGTTCAAAGAGTGTGCGGATGTCTTTGATAGACGAGTTACCGCTGATAGACTGTGTCTCATCACCTACACCAGCGTTGATGCGAACGGTCTTACCTGCTAAGAATTTGTTGAGTTCTGTTGTACTGAAACGTCCTACACCACCTTCTTTTACAGCTGCTGAAATAAACTGTGTGTTAATCAAATCCTTGACAGGATAGAGGGAAGAACCACCTTCTGCAAAGAAGTTCAGTGTCACAGCATCCTTCTGATAGTCGGTCTTCTTGAAGTAAACTTTCACACCATTGCTCAGTGTGATTTCCGTTGTTCCGTGCAAGCCTGCTTTCTCACTCTTGATACGTCCCTTCTTCGGTAACGTCTCTATAAGTTTATCGTCCAGCTTCTTCTCGACATACTTAGGATAGGTCTTTGCCTGTGCATCAAGAACCATCTGTTCAAACTGCGCATCTGAGGGAACATTTACGCCTGCTTTGTCTGGTGCATATACAACAAGCACTTGATTCTTGTTAGTGATAGCTTCACGCATAGCCGCATTGACCTCGTCGAGTGTTACCTCATTAAAGAACTGGTCGTCGAGTTGCTTGTCGTATGCTTCGGTGGTGATGGGTTCATTATCGAGGAAGTTCTGCTTTGCACGACGCACATAATATGAATTGCGACGGTCGTTGCGCTCATTGTATTGGCGGTCAATCACCTTCTGGCGGAAAGCTTTGGCACGAGCAAGTTCTGACGGAGTAAAACCGTGCTGACGAATCTGCTCTATCGTACCCACTGCAGCATCGAACGAACCCTTTACATCTTCCTGACGAGCACCAAAGGAAAGAACAAAAGCATCTTTTGTACGACTGATCAAGAACTGACCCATACGTGCAGAAGCACTCAAGCAAGGCTTTGGATTCTTGTCCTGCATCTCGTTAAGGCGTTCGCCAATCATATAAGAGACTAAGTCGTCAACATATCCGTCTCGCTGATATTTGACCGAAGACTTCTCTGAATCGGGTGTCGCCTCACGCTTCATATAAAGTGTAACGAGCATGATAGGTTGTTCTGAATCTTTCAATGATGCTACAATCATTTTGTCGTTGTCATTCACAGGGAAGTATTCACGATGAGCAGCATTCTCAGGCATTGGGATGGCTGAGAAGACAGACTGTATCTTCTGCTCCATCTTGTCTACGTCAATATCACCCACAACGATGATTGCTTGCAGGTCTGGACGATACCACTTGTGGTAATAGTCGCGAAGTGCCTTGTAAGGAAAGTTGTCTACAATCTCCATCTTACCGATTGGCAGACAGTCCTCATACTTTGTACCACGATAGATAATTGGCAATGCCTCTTCCATCAAGCGTTGTGAAGCCATACCAGCACGACGAGTACGCCACTCTTCGTGGATAACACCACGCTCTTTGTCTATCTCCTTGTCCTCAAGGTCTAAGTAGTGACTCCAATCGTGGAGGATAAGTAGGGTAGAGTCGATGGTAGATTCCTGCTTTACAGGTACGGAACTGACGTTGTAAACGGTCTCGTCAATCGAGGTGTAAGCATTGAGGTTGGTACCGAACTTAATACCATGTGCTTCACACCAATGTACGATACTTGGTGAAGAAGGTGTATTCTTGAAGTTCTTACTACCATTGAAAGCCATGTGTTCAAGGAAGTGAGCCAATCCTCTTTGGTTAGGTTCTTCGAGAATACTTCCCACACGCTGTGCAATGTAGAAGTCGGCAATTCCTTTCTCCTTAGCATTGTGGCGTATGTAATAGGTCATACCGTTCTTCAACTTACCCATACGGAAGCTGTTGTCGGTACTGACATTCTGTGCCATAGCACCTGTCACGAGGAGCAGGAGTACAAGCGCATTGATGATTCTTTTGTTTATTAACATAATATGTGATTGATTCCTTTTATGTCTGTCTGATTTTTATTCTTGGTAGGGTATTGTCTTACTAACGATTATTTGTCTTCATCTTAATAACATATTGTACTCTATTAAGTACTCCGCACGTATGGTGTGGAGGCTCAGCACCACTTGTGCGAACGCTTAGCACCACTCGTGCGGACCAATAGTAAGACTGTTAGAAGGTACAACCAATAGTCAGTTTGCCCGTTGAATAGTTCCTACCTACAAGGTAAGCGTTGCCGTCGTTGGTATGCCGATGGCTGAAGTCGAAGGCAGTGTAGGTCTTCATCTTGGTGCCTGGGAATACAAAGGCGTATTTAAGTTCGAACTGGAGGGAGTATTGTGGGTCTGTAAGATACTTATACTCACGATACATTAGTACGTCCATCGTAGGGAAACCGTTCTGCTTGTCAGATGGTTTAGCTAATGTTCCATCCTCGAAAGCATCGCCCTTTCCCTTCTTATAGGCAAAGCCCGCCTTTAATGACAATACTCCTTTGCGGAAAAGAAGGTTACGTGTAAGACCTGTATAAGCCTCCATCGTGCGGATATCCTGACGGCGGAAATAAGGATAGCTGTAGCCAGTCTGCTTACGTTGTGCAATGTTCGCACCTGCTTCTACCGTCCAGAGAGGTAACTCGTTTGTCACTCCATAATAGCCTGTATAGCCAAGATGCACATCGTTCCAAGCCTTATTAGCACTCTTTACGGGGTCAAGATACTGATAGAAGTATGCCCCTTGTTCGTTTTTGTTAGAACGATAAGCATTCATCTCGTTGACAAGGTTCTCACTTGAGAAACTAAAGTCAAGATGATGTACCTGCTTGTTGAGAGTCAAAGATAAGCGTGACTGATAGTCATAGATGTTGCTATGATGATCGGAGTGAACTATCGTATAGGGTGACTTCCTACCATAATAACCCTTTCGATAAGCCATATCCAAGTGGTTAAACCATGAGAAGTGTGGGAGGATTTCCCAGCCTAATTGTAGACCTAATCCATGATATTCATTGAGCATAGGTTGCTCCCTATTGCTATCAGTAAAGCCCGAACTACTGAAGGGTTCCGTCTTACCAATCCATGGACCATAGTTGATATAAGACGTAAACTCCTGTGCATTTGAAGCGTAGGTACTAAAGATTACGCTTTCTGTGTTCCGTCGGTAAGTATAGTTAAGACCAAGACTAATAGGCTGTAACGGTACATATACGCCAGTAGTGAGGGCTAAATCCATCAGCTTTGTCTTATGTCTTAAATCCTTATACTTAGCAACGTTTGCTGCAGTGAAGTCCACCTTTGTACCAATGGCAAGTCCTTTATATATCTCCCAAGACAATGCGCCCATAAGATTATAGGTGTCACGATGCTTTGTGCCAGCATTATTTAGCGAGTCTTCGACAATATCGAACGGCAAACGTTGGGTCTGTATGAACGCCGAACCAGTCATGTTACGCCCAGAGAAGTTGTCATAACGCATACTTCCCGATAGGACAATCTTGTCTGTCAAACGATAGAAAGAAGACACGTTAGCACCTGCCTGCACTGTACGTGGCGACTCGTCATAGTTGACAAAGCCTCCCTTGCCATACTGCACATACACTTCAGCCAAAGAAATGTTCTTTGTTTTAAATCGTGTTAAAGCTGCAGCATTGTCACTTCTCAGCCATGCATCGCTATTGGTAACGAAGCTAAAATCACGATGGAGCAGACTATCTTTAGCCTGCT
This sequence comes from uncultured Prevotella sp., assembly GCA_927910885.1. Taxonomy (GTDB): domain Bacteria; phylum Bacteroidota; class Bacteroidia; order Bacteroidales; family Bacteroidaceae; genus Prevotella. The sequence continues at coordinate 17,362 of CAKMOD010000104.1, forward strand.
CCTGTGCGTTGAGGCTGGCAGAGAGGGATACTCCTGCCAGTATAAGTGTCATGAACCTATATTTCATCTTACAGGTTATGTTCTTTTACCATCTATTTTATTAGTCTCTAAGTGAGAACTGTTTGCGCTCGTGGAAGTCAGAAGTAGAGTTGTTTGTGTCCATGTAGACAATCTTTGCTCCATTCTTCATAGATGCTTCAGCATCAATGCCACTTGGGTCTGTACCATACTTGTAGTTATAAACCAATTTAGCAGTATTGCCTTCAATCTTCTTTGTCGCTTCAGCATCCACGTTACGATATACGCTATGACCAAGTTTGATAGTCTGCTTTACATAACCTGCATCCACGTCAGAGCCGAAACGCTTCTTACTCTCGCTCTCTTTAATATCCTGATAAACCTCAACACCATCGATAATCCAGTCTGTAGGAACCTTCAATACTGCAAAAACTTTGTCCTGTGGTTTGCCCGGTGCGTATGTGATATTACTTGCATCGTTTGCGAAAGCGGCAGGTGTTGTGTTCTTTGTTTGGAAGATAAAGAAGGCTGGAGAAGACTGACTAAGTGGCCAAGCATTGGCTTGTCCAAATTTTACTGCCTTAAGGTATTGGCTGGCTGGGATTACCTCAGCTGGTGTTGGATAATAGGATGTCATGTTGAAACCAGACTCAGGATCGTACATTGTGTAATAATCCTTGTTGGCATAGTTAACGCTCTTTGAATAGGTCTTGGTGTTATCTATTGCTCCCATACAGTTAATAACAACCTGTGAGTAAGGTTCAATTACCAATGAATTCTGGAAGTACCATATACCACAAGCTGCTGGAACCCAGTTCTGAGATACGTATGATGGCTCTGTTGCACCTGCACTATACCATGCATTTGCACCAGAATGTGCATTGTATGGGTCTAACATACCAATAGCCAAGTTGCTGATTACCGCAGTTTTGCCACTATTGTTATAGAGGATAAAACCCTTGTCTGATTGAAAAGCATTCTTAGGGTCGTTGTCTTTTGGTACACCAGTCGTGTACAATTCTTTGATGATAACTTGGTCAGCATTCTGATCAGGCAATTGGAAGGTAACGTTCTTTACATCTGAAGCCTTGATGATTTGTACGGTACCATCGTTATGTGTCACAACCATATTCCATGTTTGTGCGTTGATGTTGCTGATGAAAGCAAATACAGCAACAAGGAGAAGTAATATTTTCTTCATATCTTTTCTATTTAATTTCTAATGTTATTCTTACTTATTCATAAACTTAAAGCTCTTTGTAGGTGTGCGGAGGATGTAGACACCCTTAGGTAAAGACGAGAAATCAAGGGCAACTCGTCCTTCACCATCTGCTGTTACAGAGCTGATTTGTGTACCATTAAGATTGTAAATAGCCACTTTTGCACCTGCTTTCAATCCACTAACCTCAGCATTACTGAAAGAGAATTGAGGAGAAACAGACGCATTCTTTGGGTCATTAGAAGGTACACTACTAATGCTTGTTGTCACCTTCTTCTCAATGAAGTGGTAGTCCTGCACGCCTGTCAGTGCTGTTGTGAGTTTCTGATCCTTACAAGTAATAACAAGGTCGTTGCCTTCTATGGTTATAACAGGAAATGACTCCAAAGCAAATTCTGTCTTTGTACCATTCGTTTCGGTCAAGACAAGGCAGGTTATCATCTTCTCTTGTACTGTCTGTGCAAAGCCACTAAGGGGTATGAACGACAGTGTCAAAGCGATAAGCCCTATAAAACTTATTTTCTTCATAAACATTGTTTTTAATTTATACTATCTTTATTTTTCTTTTAATTCACAATACGTTTCTTCGACATAACTAATGGTAGGGTTACTACGCGAGGAGAGTCTACGGCAACTACTACCTGCGACTTGGCACCATTGAAGAAGTAGCGATAGTCTGTGGTCTCCTTTCTTGCAGAGCTGCTGACCTTATACAACCCAGAAGGAACACTGAAATGTGCTACTCCCTCAGCGTCTGTACTATCAACGAAGGTGCTTGCCACGGCATCTTGTAACTCTACACGTAAGCCTTCATACGAGCCATCGTATGTGCTGGGAAACTCTAACTTCACATCAAAGTTGACTACATCAAGTCCTTCATCATAGTCAGCACATGAAACTAACAGCGTTATTATGCATACTGCAAGTAAACAAAATATCTTTCTCATTATATCTTCAATCTTAATGAAAGTCCATAATAGAAACTCGGAACATATCCACTACCAAAGAGACTTGTTTCAAGTCCTGTCTGAGTAGAGTGTACCTGAGCAAGTGTGTTGAAGAAGTTATTGGCATAAAACGATATAGATACGTGTTTGCCAATTTCCTTTGTTACACTCAAGTTAGCCGACCAGAACGCACTCAACTTATTCGGATTCAATGTGTAAGGATAGTTGGTTCGCACAACCAACTGTGTCAGGTCGTTGTATAATCCTCTGTCATTCGTTGCAGCCCAACGTAATTTCTCTGCAAAGGGAACCAGTGTTTCTGGTGCATCCCATGTGCTGTAATACTCTGGATAGACGATAACTGTTTGATTTTCTGCCTTACCATTATATGGCTCGCCAAAGTATTCATTACCACTACTAACAATATATCCTCGACTGCTGGTAGCTCTACTATATGTATAGAGTGAACTTTCCATGCGCAAAGCAACGACGAGTCGAATCTTTGGTATGTGTGTCGTCAATGTGACATTCATATCTACTTGACCACTAACAGAGCCATTTGATGGTGAAGCATTAGCCGTATAATTAGTTGATGTGGCTGCACCACCACGATAATAACCAATATACTGATAGAGTCTACCGTCTGATTGACGTGTGTTAAGACTTACAGGTACATCCGTAAAGAGGGTTTCGTCCTGCGCCTTATAATGATAATACTTACCATCAACACGCACCTGTGTGCGGAGCAACTTAATCTGTTTGAAGTCTACAATCCATTCTAAGCCATAGCGACTCAATGGGTCAGCATTCACATATTTCGTATTGGTGACGTAGGTGTTACGCTCGTCATAACCGAGAACGACTGGAGTTTTCGCACCACTGGCATCACTTACCGTCACAATACCTGTCTGTGGGTCAATCGTAAAGAGACGATTAGCCGCATCAATACCGCTCGCTTGAAGTTTAGCAGGTGATGTGTACTTATAGGTGAAAGGTGTGTAAGTGTTTGTTGCCATGTAAGGATTGAAAGTCTTACTATGGAAGAATGAAAGGTTGACGTCTGCAATCTTCGTTCTCAGTTCCACACCTAAATCCCATTGGTTGGCATATTGCCATTTCAAGTCAGCATTGTATCGTGCCTTTGAAGGGTGAGTGTAATAGGCATAATAAGAGCGATTATTAGCATCACTGGTAGATGAGAATGCCAACATATCACGATAAGATGGAGAAGGGTAGAGTACTTGGAAACTCGGAAGCTTCACGCTCTTTCCCCATCCTGAATGCAAGCTAAGACTGTTCACCCAACTTTCTTGTCCGAAGCGAAGCATATAGCGCATATTCAGTCGTGGTGAAAAACTACCCACTGTTCCATATTCTGAGCCTGAAATCGAGGTGATATCCTCACGCACACCTGCTGTCAGTTCAACATTCTGTTTGGTATCGATAGCCATTGAGAGTTTATCCTCGGCATAGAGTGCCATGTTGTTCAAAGCGGGTAGGACGTCAAAACGATATTCACGCCATGTTGGTGCGTAGCGCATATCTTCGTAGTGTGTACCCTTTCCCTTATTCCTACTGCTTGTCCATTCTGCACCAACAAGTAAGCGGTTGTGGAACTTTCCAAATGATTTATTCCAATTAGCCTTTAGCTTCAAACTGTAGGTTAATGGTTTGGAGTCGCCAAAACCACGCAGATACCAATAGCCTGTAGGACCAAGAATGATATTGGCAGAAGGGTTCTTATCGTAGTCTTCTGCAATGTTATATCCTTCTGTCAAGGTGTGGATATAAGGTTGTGTAGAACTACTACTCTCGTTACTATAGCTTTCTGAGCGTTTATCAGCGTAGGTGAAGGCTGCTGTAAAATTAAGATTGGTTATCCATGACTGGTTCAATAACCAGTCAAGGCGCACATTACCACCGACATTATTGTCCTTAACCTTATAATAACTGTCTAAGTTGCGGTCAGGGTCAGCCTTCGAATCATAGCCTCCCACGCCACCATTCAACCCAATGTCCAAGGTCAGAGGCTGTGTCTTCTTCATAAAGACATTCATATAGTGCAGTGACAGCACATTGCGCTGATAAGCAGTGTAAGGCGATGCTGCATCCGAGAAAGAGCGTGCATGCTCAAGGGAGAAGTTGATGAGTCCAGCATTTTTGCCTAAGTCTAATCCTTTGTGAAGGGCTATCTGGCGAGTGTGTTGGTTGATACTTCCTTCTAAGATGAAGGGCGAACTACCTCTACGTGTCTTCACTTTTACTACACCATTGGTGAGGTCGCCGTATTCTACAGAGGCAATACCGGGTACTACCTCCACACTTTCAATGTTAGAAGCACTTACCCCCCGTGTACTCACACCAGCCGTTTCGCCCATCATAGCATTGTTGTTCAGACGAACACCATCCACCTCAATGGCTGTACCAAACGACGCGTTGCCTCGCTCTGATGAACCGCTTCGCAAAGTCAATTTGCTATCATTCATCAAAGAAGGGTTCACACTCTTACCGCCCGGCAGGAGTTGGGCAATATCGCCCAAAGTCATTATCTGTTGATTGTCTAACGTCTTACGGTCAATGGTGTAAGAGGTTGTTATCTCGTCTTTCTTTCGATGTGCAACAACCTGTACTTCATCGAGTTGAAGGTTGTCTTCGGCAAGGCGCACGTTGAGCGTGGCACCATCATTATTAATGGTGACAACTACTGTTTGTTCTGCGTAACCAAGACAAGATATTACCGCTGTACACTTTCCTTTCGGTACGTTTTTTTATCGTGAAACAACCTTTTT
>CAKMOD010000105.1 GCA_927910885.1 uncultured Prevotella sp.
TAATAATCCATCATAGAGAGCTTAGCAAGCGAGTTATTAGGGTCCTCTTTCAGTACATCACGGTACTTCTGAAGGGCTTCCTTCTTCTTTCCATTCTGCAAAAGCCAGTTTCCGAACATCACACGATAGTTGAGGTCGAGCGGATGACTGTCAACGAGTGCCTTCAACTCGTCGTACTCTTTGCGCTTTTCCCCCATCTGTTCGTAGAGTTGCATCTTACTAAGTGAAATCTGCTCGTTGGTTCCTTCCAATACTTCCAGACGTTCCAAGCACTTGATCATCATCTTGTCATCATCCTGGGAAGCGTAAAGCTGATAGAGAAGTTGCAACACATCAGAACGCGTTTTATTAGATTCATAAAGACGTTCAAAGGCATTGATGGCATTAGGATAGTCCTTCTGTGATACGTAGAGTTTTCCTAATTTCTCCTGATAAGCCGAGTTCTCAGGGTCAAGACTTGCCGCCTTCTCGAAGTATTCACGTGCCAATGCATCCTTCTTCATATCCACATAAAAAGCAGCTAACTGATAATAAACCTCTGGTGCTTGTGGATTAAGCTCGCGTGCATGGCGCAGAAGGTCGAAGGCAGCCGTAAGGTTGCCCATATCCTGCTGTCGCATTGCTTCAAGGAAGAAGTAATTATAGCTTTGAAGGCTATCCTTTCGATCAGCATGCATCGCCAAAGAACCACCCAACAAAGCAAGAGCAAGAAGGGTACGGCGCATCTTTGTGACTTTCAATATAACGTTATTAAACATTTATCGTTTCTTTCTTTGTCTTTACTTCACACCCGTATGACCATATCCACCTTCACCACGTTCGGTCTCATCGAGTTCCTCCACCTCAACAAACTCTGCCTGTTCGTGGCGTGCAATGACCATCTGCGCAATGCGTTCACCGTCGTTGATGATGAAAGGTTCATTGGAGAAATTAATGAGTAGTACCATGATTTCACCACGATAGTCGGCATCAATCGTACCAGGAGAGTTGAGAACAGTCAGTCCATGCTTCAAAGCAAGACCGCTACGAGGGCGCACCTGTGCTTCAAACCCCACTGGGAGAGCAATATGAAGACCAGTTGGAATGAGTCTTCTCTCCATTGGTTGCAGTACGATAGGTGCATCGATATTAGCGCGGAGGTCCATCCCCGCACTCTGTGAAGTAGCATAAGCAGGAAGCTGCTGATGCCCTTTATTGATTACTTTTATCTGTATCATTGCCATATAATAAGGTACAAAATTAAGCATTTAAAGCCACATTCATACATTTTATGAAGTAAAAAACTTGTTTTTAGCCAATTTTAATTACTTTTGTGTGTAGCTTTAAGCACCCCAACTAATCATCAACAGAATTCATCAACACCCAATATTCAACACCCAACACCCAACAAATCCCACAATGAACTGGCAACAACTCATATCCAACAAGCGTCTCGGACAAGAAGATCGTCACGCCCTTCGACACGACGACCGCTCTGAATTCAAGCGTGATAGCGACCGATTGATTTACTCTGCACCGTTCCGACGACTGCAAAACAAGACCCAAGTTTTCCCTCTTCCAGGTAGTGTCTTTGTGCATAACCGCCTAACTCACTCTTTAGAAGTGGCTTCCTTGGGTAAATCATTGGGTGATGACGTGGCAAGAAGACTCATCGAAATACACCCAGAGTTGCGTGGTACGCTCTTTGAAGAGATTGGAACCATCGTGCAAACAGCTTGTTACGCTCACGATATGGGTAATCCTCCGTTCGGTCATAGTGGTGAAAAGGCTATGCAAGCATTCTTCACTGAAGGTCCAGGAATTAGCTTGAAGGAAAAAGTTAGCCCACATTTCTGGGAAGATATTACTCATTTTGAAGGTAATGCCAACGCTTTCCGCTTGCTGACCCATCGTTTCTTAGGCCGAAGAGAAGGTGGTTTTGTGATGACTTATAGCACTTTAGCGAGTATCGTAAAGTATCCTTTCAGTTCTACTTATGCCAGCAAACACGGCAAGTTTGGCTTCTTTGCTACGGAAGAAGAAACCTATAAGAAGATTGCTGATGAATTAGGAATCATACAAAAGGATAGCTCTGAGGCTGGTATCTGTTATGTTCGCCATCCGTTGACCTACCTTATGGAGGCTGCAGACGATATCTGTTACGAGATAATGGATATCGAAGACTCCCACAAACTCAAACTCCTTTCCTTTGAAGAGACAGCCGATTTGCTCCTTGGCTTCTTCGATGAAGAAACCAGAAAGAGCATTAGACAGCGCATAGAAGACGAGGGTGTGACCGACCAAAACGAGCAAGTTGTTTACTTCCGTGCCTGTGCCGTAGGATTATTGGAGGCAGAATGTGTCAATGTCTTTGTTGAACACGAGGAGGAAATACTCAACGGAACCTTCGAAGGGTCGCTCATCAAGCATATTTCTGAGCTTCCCCGACAGGCTTACAAACACTGTACAGAGGTCTCAGTGGATAGGATTTACCGCAGCAAAGCAGTCCTCGACGTTGAGTTATCAGGCTATAAGATTATGGAAACACTGATGGAAGCACTCATCGGTGCTGCCGTTGAGCCTGAACACTTCCACAGTCAACAACTCATCCGACGCTTTTCAAGCCAGTATGACATCCAAAGTCCTTGCCTTGAAACACGTATCATGGCAGTACTCGACTTCATCAGTGGAATGACAGATATCTATGCGCTCGACATCTATCAGAAGATAAATGGAATCAGTTTGCCACTGATATAGGAAGCCTCCCCCGCCCCCTCCGAAAGGAGGGGAGGCAAAAAGGGGAAAAGAGGGGGTATAGTTATCGCACTATTATCTCATACATACGCGTTTAAAAGGGCTTGAAAAAGAGTGCCACATGGGAAGATTTGGAGTTGTTTTTAATATGAGAAATCAATACAAAGACACCCACAACACATTTGTCTTAACTCCATTTCACTCCTTTAACTCCTTTAACTCCAGATTTATCTCCCTCCATTTCACTCCTTCAACTCCTTTAACTCCCAAAAAGAAACAATGGAAAATCAATATAAAAAGACCTTTCCTGACCTCATGGTAGGAAAGAAGATTATCTACGTTCACGGCTTTATGTCAGCCGGTTCAAGTCATACGGTACAGATGCTGAAGGACTATATGCCCGAAGCAACTGTCATTGCGCCCGACCTCCCCATACATCCTGAGGAGGCAATGGAACTATTGCGCAACCTTGTTGACACCGAAAAGCCCGACCTTATCATTGGTACTTCAATGGGAGGTATGTACACAGAGATGCTTTATGGTGTCGACCGTATCTGTGTAAATCCTGCTTTTCAGATGGGAACAACCATCAGCGAGAGTAATATGATGGGTAAACAGGTGTTCCAAAATCCACGACAAGATGGCATACAGGAGGTTATCGTGACCAAAGCTTTGGTGAAGGAATACAAAGAGATAACTGAAAAGTGTTTCTCACAAGTGACAGAGGAAGAGCAGCAACGCGTCTTCGGACTCTTTGGTGATGCTGACCCATTTGTCCACACCTTTGACCTTTTCCATGAACATTACCCTCAGGCAATCCATTTTCATGGCGAACATAGACTTATCGAGAAGGTTGTATTCCATTACCTCATGCCCGTTATCCGATGGATCGACGACCGACAGGAAGGCCGCGAACGTCGTACGGTACTCATTGACCAGAACACCCTCGCTGATGGATATGGTAAACCGAAATCAAGTTTGAACAAAGCTTACGAGTTCTTACTTGATAACTATAACGTATTCTTCGTGTGTCCTGCACCAACCAACAATCCATCAGCCATCACTGAACAACAGGCATGGATTGAAGATGCTTTCAGTGCACCAGCGTGGAACCATACGATCTTCACCAACCAGCCTCACCTTCTCTATGGCGACTACTTCATCAGTAGTAGTGAACACGACGACTTCCTCGGTACAAGCCTACTTTTCGGTAGCGAAGAGTTCAAGACTTGGGAGGAAATTATCACTTTCTTTGAACGTTTGGGAGGACAGTAAGCAGGCGAAAAGACTCATTTCTGTGAATTATTTTCATGAAAAGAAATATTTTTCATCGTGAAAAGAAATATTTATTTTCATGTAAATAAATTCTTCTCTTCATGAAAATAATTCACAACAATAGGCTTTCTACAATAAAGAAACGCTCACAACCAACTGATAACAAAGCAATAACACCCACTCAAAACATAACCCAATGAATTAGTCCCCACGCATAGTACAAAAAACAATTCCTCTTTATTAAAAGGACTGGGGAAACATTATCATAATGGCACACGAACTATTCTCACGTATTGCTGACATCCTTTCGGCACCTTCTGAAGCGCAGGCTCTTATCATGCACGAGACGCTCGTCATTGCTTG
>CAKMOD010000106.1 GCA_927910885.1 uncultured Prevotella sp.
GTTTATCTTTTAATAGATTCTAATGATACGCTCTATGAATTAGATTTTTGGAAGGTAGATGATTCAGAAATTTGCCATATTCCTTCCGTAGACTCTATGGAGGATATCCCGCAGATATAATCAGACATGAAATGAACTTAACTTAACTAGTGTATTCGTATCTGGCGTATCTGGTTCGACATTGGGAGCAAAGGTTGATACGGCGATAGGAGCATGGTTTGGAGGTGTTGGTGCTATTCCTGGAGCAATCATAGGAGGTGCTGTAGGTGGTATTTGTGGATCTTTTGGTGCCAGTTGGCTAGGAGTAGGAACTGTTGATATGATTTATGGAAGGTAATATTTCACACATTCCAGTAAAACAAGATGGGCACAATTTCTTTATGGCTCACGTGCAAGTTAGTAGAAAAGGTTATAGTATTCTACATAATATGACAGGAACAGCCTCTATATTAATTAACAATAAAACTATTTTACACCATATTATAAAGCTGTAAATAACTTTATTTTATATAGAGGTTATCCACTCTATTCTTCTCTGTCTATCGTAAGGTAATTCTTTTAGAATTGAGTTTCCTGTCATTGCTGTCATTCATTATGATGACTTAACTTGTTAAATTACAGTAGGGTTATGCGAAGTGTTAAAAGTGACAGCAAACTGAAATTAAAATTATTCTTGTAGAAATGAGTAGTGTGTGTCTTCTTACTTTAGTCAGAAATATTACATCATTCTCTTAACTATCCAACGAACTAAGCGTGTTAGTTATTCGTCCCAAAAGATAGTATTTCAGCGGGCTTGATAGTTATCTAAACCACATTTTTGCTGTCTGTCCCTATTATTTGGAGGCAATCAAAAGCTTTGATACATTTGCGACAGAAATCAATGTTTCACTTTTTAAAATCAAGGCTTATGAAAACTTTAGTTTCTAAAATCGTCGTTATCGTTGCGCTTATGTTTGCAACCAGTATGAATGCACAGAACAACAATCAGTTCGATGCACAGTTAAAAACCACTTTAAGTAACGTCAAGGCAGACGAAGCTACATCTATTGTAAAGGGAATGGATGAATTGAAGCGTATGGAAATGCAGTATCCTGATGCTTGGCTTCCTACCTATTATCGTGTGTTCTATGCCCTTCAGTATGCTGCTCGCTCTCCACAGAGTGATTATTCCTCCTTATTTTTAGATGCAGTGAAGGCTGACCTTGAGGCATTGCAGACAAAAAAGGGAGTTGATCGTTCAGAGCAGTTTACGTTGAAGGGTTTTTATTATGCAGCACTCATCGCACAGAATCCATCAGTGAATGGTAAACTTTATTACATTGATGCAATCTGTTATTACAAGTCAGCTATTGGTATTAACCCATCTAATCCTCGTCCTCGTGTTCTCCTTTATATCTTTTTTGAGAAGATGAGTAAGGAGACTGGGCGTCCAAGTATGAATACTCCAAAGGATTTAGAAACCATCAAAGAACTCTTTGCTAAGGAAAAGCAGAATGGTATGCAGCCAGCTTGGGGACGTAATCTGATAGACTATTTTAAGTTGAAGTAATACGCTGAAAAGACTTAACTCATAAAGATGTGGGGCGTATCAAATTGTACGCCCCTATCTTTGTGAGGTCCTTTATCATACAAAGGAATTATGCTAATAGATACTATAAATCGTCATCAAGTCTTCATAAAACAGAAGATAACGGGTATAGATTTGCTCTCTTTAAGAAAAAAATGTATCTTTGAAGCCTAAAAACAGATATTATTGAAAACAAAAGACAGATTTAACTATGGCGAATTTATTGGACGAAGTTACAGGACCTGTGAATGATGCTGGTCGTGACGTGCATGTAATAGACAAGCAACTCCCTGTTGAAGTAGGTTTTGGTTCAACCCTCTTTCAGATTGCTTTGTGGGTGGTTGGTCCGGTGTTGGTATTGTTATTTGTGCTGATATTGGGTAGTACGATGACAAATCCATTGCTTGTTGGTGTTGTAGGCTGTCTGGTGGGAATTCTTCCTGGTGTTATCTTTATCTTTATGAAGATATCAGCACGTAACTATTTCCAGAAGTTAGAGCAGCGTATTCAGGCTGAGGCATCTAATATAGATAACTATTTGGAACAACGTGTACAGATACTTCAGAACGTAGTTGGTCTGGTAGAGCGTGCTATCGACCTTGATAAAGACGTGATGAAGGCTGTTGCAGCTCTTCGTTCTGGTGGTGTGAACGAAGGAAATAGAAGTGATGTGAATGCACAAGTAAACACAGCTTTTGGACGACTCTTTCCACAGGTTGAGGCTTATCCAGAGTTGAAAGCACACAATGCCATTGCTGATGCGATGCAACAGAATAATTACTTACAGCGTGAGATTACTGCAGCTCGTACTGTATATAACAGCCGTGTGACACAATGGAATACTGACATCTTTTCTTGGCCAACAAAGATGATAGTTGCTGCTCAGCAGGGTTACACAACTCGCATACCATTTACTGCAACAGCAGAGACACGTGAGGCTGCAAGAGGTAAGTTCTTCTAAGACTACAGAAGTAAATGGTAGAGGATATATATGATCCACTAAACGAATACATCAGCACCTTTAAAGATAAGTTCAAGAAGGTGGCTGATGAAACCTTTAATGCACTTGCTGACGAGGCTCAGGTTGATGTTGAGGCTAATCGTGAGACGTGTCGACAAATCTATGCAGGTGAGAAGCAACTCACGGATGTGTCTGGTCGTATCACGATGTGGACTATCCTATGTGTCATTCTATGGATAGCTGTGGTGGCAGGTGGTGCTGTTGTTTATGTGAAATGGAATGAGTTTCCAATGGAGTATCTCTTGATGATAGGTGGAGGGGCAGCCTTACTGCTTGTCTTTCTATTGCTCAAGGTACATCCAAAATTGAAGTCTTTACGTGCTCAGCACAATGAATTAGACAATAAGCTGAAAACTTTGAAAGAGCAGGCATGGAATCAGATGGCAGCTTTGAATAGGCTTTACGACTGGGATGTCTTTACGCGTATGATGTCGAAGACTGTACCCAGACTGGAATTCGACCCTTATTTTACGACACAACGACTGGCAGACCTCCGTAAAACATACGGATGGAACGACTCCTTTAATGCTGAACGTTCGGTACTTTATTCCCATTCTGGACTTATTAATGGTAATCCTTTCGTCATCTGTCGAACACGAAAGATGGAGATGGGAGAGAAGACTTATCATGGTCAGAAGACAATTTTTTGGACAACGACAGAGCGAGGACCAGATGGAAAGATGCGTACCGTGTCTCACTCGGAAACCTTGCATGCCAGTGTAACTGCCCCCTATCCTAATTATTTTGAACGTACACGGCTTATCTATGGTAATACTGCAGCACCCGACTTGACTTTCTATCGTAAGCCAAGTGGATTGGCTGGAAAGGAAGATTCATTGCGTTATAAATGGGATCGGTTTAAGTTGAGGCGTAAAGCACGTAATCTTGATAGCGATGACTTTGCTATGTTGACCAACGAAGAGTTTGAGGTTGCGTTCAATACGAGTAATCGTAATAACAATCAGCAATATGCTTTACTCTTCACTCCATTGGCACAACAGAGTATGATGGCATTGCTAATGGACGAGAAAGAGGGCTATGGTGATGACTTTGATTTTGATAAGCATTACATGATAAACACTATCATGCCAGAGCATCTACAAGTGTTAGACCTCGATATGAATCCTGCTCAGTATCGTAGTTTTGACTTTGAGAAGGCTAAGAAAGACTTTTACGAAATCAATGCGAGATACTTTCGTGCCATCTACTTTAGTTTCGCTCCCTTGTTGTGTGTGCCGATGTATCAGCAGATACGCCCACAGAAGGATATTTACGGACATGACATGGAACAGAAGAGTTCGTTCTGGGAACATGAGGCATTAGCTAACTTTTGGGGACAGGAGAATTTCCAGCATCCTAATTGTGTGACTCCTTGTATTATGAAGACTTCTTCTGTGGCACAAGGAGATGGTAGTACGCTGATAAATGTTACAGCTTACGGATTCCGTTCAGAACGTCGTATGTCTTATATTAGTAAATATGGCGGTGATGGTTCATGGCATGATGTATCAGTGGAGTGGTATGAGTTTTTACCCGTTGAGGGCAATGGCCGAATTATGATGCAAGAGGATAATCATCAAAATGATACTGATATGAGCCAGAAACAGCGTATGAGCCATATCAGTGACGTATTACAAAGAACGCACTTAGATGTTTATAGAAGGCATATCGCATCTAAGATATAAGCAGAGAAAGCAAGAATGAATAGCAAAGGACGATAGAAGTATTTCGCTTTTATCGTCCTTTGTTTATGTAAGGGGAGTCTTGAGTAGAAGTGAAGCGCTTGCCTTAGATTCGATAATATATTCGAGAACAAGCATACACATGTACTTTCTAATGTTGACTGCTATTTTTGAAGCAGTTGAAGAGCATAAGACAATTGAGTATCTTTCCCTGATAAGAAGTCATTAACTTTCATTGGTACCAAATAGTTCGGGCTTATTCCTTTCCCTTCTAATGGGAAACCCTTGGGAGAAGAACCTGACGAATGTCCTACAGGAAGTCGATAGAATATTCCGTGTGAAGTCTTAAAAAGACAAATAACACCACCTGTATCACCAGCTGAAGATGTACCAACCAACACGGCATCACCACTTTCTTTCATTGTAATGAGAAAAGTCTCAGCGGAAGAACAGGAGTAATTACCCATCAAGATGATTACTTTTCCCTTATAGCTGTTAGTGGAAGGAGATATTGTAGACCCATTCCAATTACGTCGTTTACCTTTTATTAAATTCTGCGCAATATTATCTCCTATCCAACTGTTACCTCCACCATTCTGACGCACATCAACTATCAAGTATGGGAGTTTGCTTAGATGCTTCAAAGCTTTGGTGAATTCAGTGTCAGCATTATCTTGCATGCTTTTCACGTTAATATATCCAACCCTTGAAGAAACCTTTCTCCAAGTTACGTTTTGTTCCTCTGCCTTTGTGGGAACAGACTTAGATTGCAGATGAATGGTGATAGTTATTGGTTTTCCATGGCGAATAATGCCAAGTGTCTTTATAGGACTTGTATAACTACAGAGTATGGTCAAAGCTGATAGTAGATAGCGAGTGGCATCTGTCGAAGCAGAGACATATTTGCTATTGCACATCACCCATTTATTTGTAGGTACACCATCAACAGTTATAATCTCGTCTTTATTTTGCAATCCTGCCTTTATAGCAAAGACTGAAGGACGATTAACAAACACACGATTTCCAATGACAATGATATTATCCCCTTGTATGAACCAAGGATATAGTATGCTTTCATTATTTGCATGAGTACATTTCAAGTTGGCAAAGAATTCCATTATAAGTAATGAATAAGCCACTTTCGATTGCATGGTGTCAATTCGTTGAAGACAAGTGGCGTGAATCGAATCAAGGTTGATGTGTTTCTTAGTAATATATGGGTATTTCTTTTTGACCTGTTCGAATATCTCTTCGAAATCACTTCGGAAGTCTTTTGGATTAACAGGTATCTTGTCTGCTGTGAATTGTTGAACCTCATCCCAGTCTGCATTCCCATGCGTTGGATACCATCTATTTAGAGCAAACACTGCAAATATAGATACTATTAATCCAAAGGTAACAATCATCAATACAACAGACTTCTTCATAATGCACTTATGTAAAAGTAATGTAATGCCAAATCGGTTCATAAGAGAGGAAGCTTTGATTGGTCATAGACTTCCTTTTGAAGCTAAAATATGAGTTGTAAGTGCTTCATACGTTAGACGAAAGGATTTATGAAAATCAGCTTCTATATATATCTAATGAATCGATTTGAAGATTAATAGAGTATCTTTATAACTTCTCACCATAGCACAAGTCACCAGCATCACCGAAGCCAGGAACAATGTACTTATGCTCATTCAATCCTTCATCAATAGCTGCACACCAAATAGTTGTTGAGTCTTCTGGAAAAGTTTTACGGATATGTGCGATACCTTCTGGTGTAGCCAGCAAGCAGGCAACATGTACATGACGAGGATTTCCCTTTGAGAGGATAGCCTTGTAGCCAAGTTCCATAGAACCACCAGTAGCCAACATTGGGTCAGCGATGATAAGTGTTTTACCATTGATGTCTGGTGTAGCAAGATATTCAACGTGGATTCCCACCTCATGATGGTCTTCGTCCTTATACTCACGATAAGCACTAACGAAAGCGTTACCAGCGTGATCGAAGATGTTAAGGAAGCCATTATGGAAAGGTAGTCCAGCACGGAAAATAGTTGCCAAAACAATCTTGTCAGTTGGTACATTAACCTGAGCCGTACCTAATGGAGTAACAACATCCTTTGGTTCGTAGTTCAATGTTTTTGAGATTTCAAAAGCTTCGAACTCTCCGATACGCATAACATTGTTGCGGAAGAGCAAGCGATTCTTCTGATAATCCTTATCACGGATTTCAGCTAAATACTGATTGATGATAGAGTTCTGCTCCGAAAAATTAATGATGTCCATTTTTCTATCTTAGGTGTTATAGACAAGCAAGTTAGCAACCTGCTCTACAAAATTTCGGCAAAAGTAAGAAATAAATCTGAGGTTTTGCTAAGTCTGATTTGCAAATATAGTCACGCTTGTTGTTTTTTTTATTTCTTTAACCTTCTGAGTAAATACTTTGATACTTTTTCTTCGCTATTTTTTGTTTGAACTTAATAATTATATTACCTTTGCGGTGTCTTTGTAAATGAGACACAAAAAAGAGTCTAAATCAATTTTCAACTAAATACATTTATAAGAAATGGCAAAGTTTGATAAGAGCGTACTTGAGAAGTACGGTATTACAGGTACAACAGAAGTTGTTTACAATCCATCTTACGACCTATTGTTCGAAGAGGAGACAAAAGAAAGCCTTCAGGGTTATGAAAAAGGTCAGGTTACTGAGCTTGGCGCAGTAAACGTAATGACTGGTATTTACACTGGTCGTTCTCCTAAGGATAAGTTCATCGTTGATGATGAGAATTCTCACGATACAGTATGGTGGGATTCTGAGGAATACCACAATGACAACCACCGTGCTTCTAAGGAGGCTTGGACAGTTGTTAAGGATATCGCTAAGAAGGAGTTGTCTAACAAGCGTCTTTTCGTTGTTGACGGTTTCTGCGGTACACACGCTGACACACGTATGAAGATTCGTTTCATCGTTGAGGTTGCTTGGCAGGCTCACTTTGTAACAAACATGTTCATCCGTCCAACAAGCGAGGCTGACCTCGAGCAGGAGCCAGACTTCATCGTTTACAACGCTTCTAAGGCTAAGGTTGAGAACTGGAAGGAGCTCGGTCTTAACTCAGAGACTTGCGTTATGTTCAACGTAACAACTAAAGAGCAGGTAATTGTTAACACATGGTACGGTGGTGAGATGAAGAAGGGTATGTTCTCTATGATGAACTACTTCTTGCCATTGAAGGGTATGGCTTCTATGCACTGCTCTGCTAACACTGACATGAACGGTGAGAACACTGCTATCTTCTTCGGTCTTTCTGGTACAGGTAAGACTACTCTCTCTACCGATCCAAAGCGTAAGCTCATCGGTGATGACGAGCACGGTTGGGATGACAATGGTGTCTTCAACTATGAGGGTGGTTGCTATGCTAAGGTTATTAACCTTGACAAGGAGTCTGAGCCAGATATCTACAAGGCTATCAAGCGTGACGCTCTCCTCGAGAACGTAACTGTTGATGCTAACGGTAAGATCGACTTCAACGATAAGAGCGTAACTGAGAATACTCGTGTTTCTTATCCTATCTACCACATTGAGAACATCCAGGCTCCTGTATCTCAGGGTCCAGATGCTAAGCAGGTAATCTTCTTGTCAGCTGACGCTTTCGGTGTATTGCCTCCAGTATCTATCTTGGATTCAGAGCAGACTAAGTACTACTTCCTCTCTGGTTTCACAGCTAAGTTGGCTGGTACAGAGCGTGGTATCACTGAGCCTACTCCAACATTCTCTGCTTGCTTCGGTCAGGCATTCTTGGAGCTCCACCCAACAAAGTATGCTGAGGAGTTGGTTAAGAAGATGGAGAAGAGCGGTGCTAAGGCTTACTTGGTTAACACTGGTTGGAATGGTACTGGCAAGCGTATCTCTATTAAGGATACACGTGGTATCATCGATGCTATCTTGAACCACTCTATCGATACTGCTCCAACAAAGCAGATTCCTTACTTCAACTTCACTGTTCCTACACAGCTCGAAGGTGTTGCAACTGATATCCTCGATCCACGTGACACTTACGCTGATGCAGCTCAGTGGGATGAGAAGGCTAAGGACCTCGCAGCTCGTTTCATCAAGAACTTCAAGAAGTACGAGACAAACGAGGCTGGTAAGGCTCTCGTAGCAGCTGGTCCACAGCTCTAATTCTTTCGGAATATTTCTGAATAGATAATAATAGCTCCCATCCGTAGCAATACGGGTGGGAGTTTTTGTTTGTTCTGCTGTAATATAGAATAATAAGACTGATAATTTTAGGTAGAAATATTACGTATTATTACTACAGTAATTTTAATTTTGTTTTCCTGTCACTTTTAACACTTCGTGTAATTGTGCTGATTGTTAATGAGTTAAGTGGATGTTTTGAGTGACAGGAGTGACAGCAAAGTTTGTTTTGGTAAGATTATGTTCTGTCTCTTATGATTTAATTATTCATATAGAAAATCCCTGTTAGGATTTTTTTGTTCTTCCAAAATGTTGAGTGATATGTTAAAGCACTTATATAATAACGCACACGGAGATACAGAGGAGACGGAGCTAAACGCCATGTTGTGGAGGTGCTGATGGCACAATGAGCGACGGAGGGGTAGCGTACAGATTCCTAATAACTTTTTAGGATAAACGCTTTGTATATAAATTGCTAATAGAACTTGCAAATAATCTCCTTTGCTCTATGTACTGACTGTGCCTCTGTAGACTACCATCAGTATGCTTTAATACTCCTCCGTACCCTCCATTTCTCTGTGTGATATTTCGCCAGAGACCTAAGATTAGGCGGATTATTATCACTCCAAAGTTCTGAAGACCCATATTTTTGTGAACATCCAACCTCCGTTTCCCTCAATTTCTCAGTATGGTTTATCATGTTGTAGGCTTGCTTTATTGTTTTCATCTGATTATCAAACTTCTAATGGGGATTATGGCGAATGTGTTGAGTAGTCCGCACCACTCGTGTTCAGCCTCCTCACGACCTGTGCGGACGCTCCGCACAAGATGTGCGAGGCATCATTACGTTGACTGAAAGAAGTAGGATGAGTTACGATAGATATTTATTTGATTAGCAGTAGACTATCAAGGCGAATATAATTCCTTAAATGTGTAAACTATTTCGATACTAATTACTCTATTTTCTTTGTGCTATCAGGTAAGATCTTTCTAAATCTTTGTTCTATATTATTCGTGTCAAGTACCTTTAATTGTTCTTTTGCCATTTTATGGAGAATCTCAAAACGTTGCTTTCTTGATACCCCTTGCTTTATCATTTCAGAATTAGCAGATTCCATATTAGATAATACTACTAACTGGTTGATGCTTGCAGTTTCTCTAAGATTTATTCCTTTAGATACCAAATTCGGGTTAGCTTGAGCCCATTCTTTTGCTTTACACCCAAAGAGAATTATATTTAACATATCAGCTTCTGTTGCATAGATAATCCCATGCTTGATAGCATTAATGTCCATTTTAGGAATAATCACGTTTTTAATAGCATCAGTATGAAGTGTATAATTGGTTTTGGATAGTATTCGCTTTGCGTTCCACTCTAACGAAAGCGGATTGCTCTCTTGTTCTTTTAACCGCTGGTATTCCTTTACAATATAAAGTTGGAATTTTGGGCTAATCCACATACCAAAGTTAAAGGCTATATCTTTGTGTGCATAAGTCCCTCCATTTCTCCCTGCTTTTGATACGATGCCAATAGCATTAGTTGCTTCTATCCACTTCCTTGGAGTCATATTAAACCTATTCAATCCTGCTTCTTTCATAAAGGTGTCGAATTCGACACCTTTAAAATTTGGATTATTCAGGCTTTCCCAAACACCAAGATATTCTAAGGTGTTTTTATTTCTCATCCAATTGCGAATATGGTCTTCTCCATCGTTGGCTTTCACCATATCCGTTAGACTAATATAGTCGTTATCATTCTTTCCTATCAGCACAGATATTTCTGTACTCTGTACCGTTATCTTCTTTGATGTATTCATATTTTTAGTTATTATATCAGCAAAAGTAATAAATAAAAAACACTTCTCAGTATTGTTAGGGTCTTTTTTTGCTTCTGATACGATTTTTTCGCAATGAGGGCAAATGGTGGTGTGATGTAATTTAAAATAAGTAGACAAATAAAGGCGTAGAAAAGTAGAAGAGAGATAAGGTTTTAAGTCGAGAAAAGGCGTGTGAAAAGATAATTGTATAAATCGAAAAGTTCAGGTGATGGTAAGGAAGATAGCAGAAGTTTGTCAGATGTGATTTATTGGTCATTTTTCTTCAAGTTTATCGTTACTTTGGCAATACTTACTAAACAAACTTAAAAAAACGCAGTTATTTTCGATATTTTACATAATTAACCTCGTTAAAGACGTTGATTCTGAAGAATTCTGATTAAATTTGCAGCTAAATTCAATTATTAGTATCTGATGCGTAATAAGATATATACTCTCGTAGCTTTAATGGTGGCTACTTTGACAATGACATCTTGTCTTAAGGACGACGACGAGAAAAATAGTGTAAGTTACAAAGACACGGCTATTTTGAGCTTTTCTTTGGGACAATTAAAGCAAGTGCGTGATACCGTTGCCAAGAATGGTAGTGATAGTACTTATACTGGCAACTTCAATGCTGCCAAGGTTAAGTTTTATATTGATCAGGCACAGGGCTTGATTTATAACCCAGATTCTTTGCCATACGGTACGAAGCCAGCAAGTGCGTTGGCTAAGATTGTGACAAAGAATAGCGGAACTGTTGTTATCAAGTCAACTACAGAGGAGAAGTTCACTTATTACAGCAGTAATGATTCTATTGACTTCAGCACTCCACGTACTTTCCGTGTTTATTCAAACAAGGGAAGTGAGTACAGAGATTACAAGGTTTCTGTGAATGTTCATAAGCAGAAGGGCAACGTGTTCAGCTGGCAGGCACTGCAAGCGAATAGTAACTTTGCTTCGTTTACAGCGATGAAGGCTGTTAGTGCGGGTAGCAAGGTGTTTGTCTTCGGTGCGAATGGCAGTCAGACTGTTGTTTATGCTGCGTCAAAGGATAATGGTAATAGCTGGACAAAGCTCAGCAAGACCTTTACTGCAAATGCTTATAAGAGTGTGGCAGTACAGGGTACTAAGCTCTTCGTTATCGACAATGGTACAGTTTATAGCTCTACAGATGGCAATAGCTGGACCACAGTGGCTACAAACAGCAGTTTGAAGCAGTTGGTGGCAGCATCGCCAGCAGAGTTGTTTGCTCTTTCAACGTCAGGTACGTTGTTGGCTTCAAAGAACAACGGTGTTACTTGGACTAACGAGTCATTAGATAGCAACGCATCGCTCCTTCCAGTAAGCAATATAAATTCTTCGCTTACAGCAGTTACATCTGACTTCTATCGTGTTCTGCTTGTTGGTACACTCTCAAGTGGCACAAAGAATGCTGCATGGACGAAACTTTCTTATCGTCAGAATGAGCCATGGAGCTATGTAGAGAGTAATGCTGACAAGTTCCAGCTCCCTCTTTACAAGAGTCTTTCAGTTGTAAACTATGATAAGGCTGCCCTTGCGCTGGGTCTTAATAGCAGTGGTAAGTTGGTTTCTATGCTTCTCTCTCGTGATGGTGGTATCACATGGAAGAGCGATAAGAGCTTCACTTATCCAACAGACATGCAGGCAGCAAATGCTTTTGCAGCAACAGTTGATAGCGACGAATACCTCTGGGTAATCAGTGGTACAAAGGTTTGGCGTGGTAGACTCAATCGAGTAGGCTGGGCATTGAACCTTAGCCGATTGGCTGAATAAGCTATTCAAACAGGACAACAATGAAACGTATCTTCATCAACCTCCTCCTCTTCCTTGCTGCTACGCCTCTATGGGCGCAGTCGGATCCGGAGTATAAGATGGAGATTGGTGCCGGTGTCGGTATGATGGGTTACTTAGGCGACTTTAATGAGTCGTTATTCAAAGACCTACAGCCGATGGGAACGGTACTGGCAAGATATAATCTCAGTCCTTATATGGGATTAAAGATGAACGTATCGTTTGGAAAAATGAAAGGTTCGTCGGCTGATGTCAAGACTTACTATCCACGTTTTGCTTCAGCTCCCTATACATTCGACAATTCATTGGTTGATGTAGGCTTTGCATACGAATATAACTTCCTGCCATACGGTACGGGTCGTGATTATCGTGGTGCACAGCGTTTATCGCCATACGCAATGATAGGATTGGGTGCCACCTATGTTAATATGAAAGGTGGCGACAGTAAGTCGGTGCTCACAGCAAACCTCCCAATCGGATTGGGTGTGAAGTATAAGGTGAGTGAACGAATGAACGTAGGATTGGAATGGGCGTTACATTTCTCGCTTAGCGATGAGTTAGACGGACAGAAAGACCCCTACGGCATTAAGAGTAGCGGACTCTTTAAGAATACGGACAGCTATTCAACCCTACAACTGACGTTCTCTTATAGTTTCATGGCAAAGTGTAAGACTTGTCATAACGAGGACGAGTAAGGGAAGTTAGTTCCGACCTTTATTATATAAGGTAATGTCTAAAGTGTGCAGACGTATGTGCTGCACTGAATAAAACAAAGGTTTATCTCTTCAAAAGATATGGCAGAAGAATTAGATATGACACGAATACCCCAGCATATTGCTATCACAATGGATGGTAATGGACGTTGGGCAACAGAACGTAATAAGCCACGCTCCTACGGACATCAGGCAGGAGTAGATACCGTTCGTCGCATTACATCTGAATGTGTACGATTGGGTGTGAAGTTTCTCACACTCTATACCTTCTCAACAGAGAACTGGAATCGTCCTACGGATGAGATAGCAGCGTTGATGGGACTTGTGCTTACGTCTTTGGAAGATGAAATCTTCATGAAGAATAATGTGCGTTTCCGTGTTATTGGTGACATGGCACGTCTGCCAGAAGAAGTGCAGAAGAAGTTGCGTGAAACTGAAGAGCATACCGCAAAGAACTCTGCAATGACAATGGTTGTGGCGCTTAGCTACAGTGCACGTTGGGAGATAGCAAAAGCAATGAGGGAGATTGTTGCAGAACATCAGGCTAACAGCTCTGAACCTTTGCGTCCCGAAATGATTACAGAAGGGGTGATTAGCGAGCATTTAGAGACAAACTTTATGCCTGACCCAGACCTCTTGATTAGAACAGGTGGTGAGCTTCGCATCTCCAATTACCTCTTATGGCAGATAGCTTACTCTGAGCTGTATTTCTGTGATACCTATTGGCCTGACTTCGATGAGCAGGATTTGCAGAAAGCCATTGCGAGTTTCCAGAGCAGACAACGTCGCTTTGGAAAGACTGAGAAACAAGTAGAAGAAAACGAAAAACAATTAAGTTACGCGATAGATGACTAAAATAAATAAGGTGTTGATGCTCCTTGCACTCTCTGGAGTTTCGCTCACGATGAGTGCACAGCAGAAGATTGTAAACCCAGATATCACATATTCAGGTACTCCTAAGACTTACAAGTTGGCAGGACTGACCGTTACTGGTATTGAGGGCTATGAGGATTATGTCCTCACTGGTATCTCAGGACTCGCTGTTGGACAGGAGTTGGAGGTTCCGGGTACGGCTATCACAGATGCTGTGAAGCGTTATTGGAAGCATGGACTCTTCTCTGATGTTTCCATCTTGGCTGACTCTATTGTGGGAGATAATATCTATCTGAAGATATACCTTGCACCACGTCCTCGTATCTCTACCATTAACTATAATGGATTGAAGAAGACTGAGCGTGAGGATATGGATAAGAAACTTGGTCTTTTGAAGGGTGGACAGATTACGCCTAACATGATTGACCGTGCGAAGATACTTGCAAAGAAGTACTTTGAAGACAAGGGTTACAAGAATGCTGAGGTCTTCATTCGTCAGCGTGAC
Source organism: uncultured Prevotella sp. (assembly GCA_927910885.1). Taxonomy (GTDB): domain Bacteria; phylum Bacteroidota; class Bacteroidia; order Bacteroidales; family Bacteroidaceae; genus Prevotella. The sequence continues at coordinate 14,177 of CAKMOD010000106.1, forward strand.
GATGTTGCAGCTAAGAATCAGGTTATCCTTGATATCGATGTAGATAAGAAGGAGAAACTGAAGGTGCGCTCTATCATCATTGATGGCGACAACCAGTTGGGCGAAAAAAAGATTAAAGGAACCCTGTTTAGCAAGGGTGCCTTTGCTAAAACCCATGAGGCTGGTAAGCTTTCTAATATCTTAAAGTCGAAGAAGTTCACTCCTGAGCGTTGGGCTGAGGATAAGAAGAATCTTATTACAAAGTACAACGAGTATGGATATCGTGATGCTATGATTTTGAAGGATAGCGTTTGGAACGTTGATCCAAAGCATGTTAATGTCTATGTAAAGGTAGATGAGGGTAAGAAGTATTATATCCGTAATATCAAATGGGTAGGTAATACTATTTATACAACTGATTATCTGTCACGTCTATTGGACATGAAGAAGGGTGATGTGTATAATCAGACATACTTGAATAAGCGTCTTTCGGTAGATGAGGATGCTGTGAGGAATGCTTATTGGAATAATGGTTATCTCTTTCATAGACTTGACCCAATAGAGATAAATGTAGTTGGTGACTCTATTGACCTTGAGATGCGTATCGTTGAAGGTCAGCAGGCACGAATCAAGCGTGTGGTTATTAATGGTAATGACCGCCTTTACGAGAATGTTGTGCGTCGTGAGTTGCGAACAAAGCCAGGCGATCTCTTCTCTAAGGAAGCACTTATGCGTTCTGCACGTGAGTTAGCTTCAATGGGACACTTCGACCCAGAAGCAATTAATCCAGAGCCTGTTGCAAACGAAGAGGACGGAACTGTAGATATCAACTATAACCTCAAGCAGAAGTCAAACGACCAAGTTGAGCTTTCACTTGGTTGGGGTCAAACGGGTGTTATTGGTCGTGTCGGTTTGAAGTTGAATAACTTCTCAATGGCAAACCTCTTCCGTAAGAATCGTGAGCATCGTGGTATCTTGCCTATCGGTGATGGTGAGACCCTTTCATTGGGTGCACAGACCAACGGTACTTACTACCAGTCGTACAATGCACAGTACTCAACCAACTGGTTGGGCGGTAAGCGTCCTATCCAATTCAATGTGGGTATGTCGTATTCAAAGCAGACTGACGTATCAAGCAACTATTATAATAGTGGTTACATGAATAACTATAATAACTATCGTTACGGTTATGGTAACTACAATTACAATAGCTACGAGAACTATTATGACCCAGACAAGTATGTGAAACTCTTGAGTGTCTATGCTGGTTGGGGTAAGCGTCTTAGCTGGCCTGATGACTATTTCACCTTGTCACTCCAGCTACAGTACCAGCGTTACATGTTGCGTAACTGGCGTTACTTCATTATGTCGAATGGTTCAGCAAACAACTTGAACCTTAACATTGCGCTTAATCGTACGTCAACAGACAACCAACTCTTCCCACGCCGTGGTTCTGACTTCTCAGTATCATTGACGATTACTCCGCCTTGGTCTAAGTGGGATCATAAGGACTATGCTCACTTGGCAACCGATCGCAACTCTCCAACCTACTCACAGGAGCAGCAGGAGAAGTATCGTTGGGTTGAGTATCATAAGTGGAAGTTCAAGGCTCGCACCTTTACAGCCCTCACAAGTGGTCAGAAATGTTTTGTCTTGATGACCCGTGTTGAGTTCGGTTTGTTGGGAAGTTACAATAAAAACAAGAAAAGTCCGTTTGAAACCTACTACATGGGTGGTGATGGTATGAGTGGATACTCTACTGGTTACGCTGAGGAGACAGTTGGTCTTCGTGGTTACGAGAATGGTTCACTCACTCCATACGGTGCCGAGGGTTATGCTTACAGCCGTATGTCATTGGAGCTTCGCTATCCATTCCTCTTGGGTAATACAACCATTTATGGTCTTGGATTCGTAGAGGCAGGTAACGCATGGACAGAGACAAGTAAGTTCAATCCATTTGACATGAAGCGTTCTGCTGGTCTTGGTGTTCGTATCTTCCTCCCAATGGTGGGTATGATGGGTATTGACTGGGCTTATGGTTTCGACAAGGTATTTGGTACAAAGGGCGGCAGCCAGTTCCACTTTATCCTCGGACAAGAATTCTAAGTAGAAGTCAAAGGGTAAAGAAATAACTGCAAGATTGCCCTAAAATAGAATTATTAAAAGAAGAAAAGTGTATGAGAAAATGTATATTAAAGAAAGGTTTAGGAGTATTGTTTCTTCTTTACCTATTGCTTTCTCACCTTTAACAGCTTCTGCACAGAAGTTTGCACTGATTGACATGGAGTATATCCTCAAGAATGTGCCAGCTTATGAGCGTGCAAATGAGCAGTTAAATCAGGTAAGTAAGAAGTGGCAAGCTGAGGTTGAGGCACTCAACACAGAGGCTTCTACGATGTATAAGAATTATCAGAACGAGGTAGTCTTCCTTTCTCAGGACCAAAAGAAGAAGAAGCAGGAGGCGATTATGGCTAAAGAAAAGCAGGCATCCGACCTCAAGCGTAAGTACTTCGGCCCAGAAGGAGAGCTCTTTAAGAAGCGTACCAGTCTGATTACTCCTATACAAGACGAGATTTACAATGCAGTAAAGGATATCTCAGATCAGCGTGGTTATAGTTTGGTTATTGACCGTTCAAGTAATGCAGCTGGTATTATCTATGGTTCGCCAAAGGTGGATATTAGTAATGAGGTGCTGCAGAAGTTGGGGTATTCTTATCAGTAAGGGGAAACTCGGAAAACTAGTTATCCTAGCTGTCCTAGGAATACTATCACCGCAGATAAAAAGCATAATAATAAACAATTAAACAATAAAAAGAAATGAAAAAGTTATTTTTGATGTTGATGCTCTGTGCACCAATGACATTGTTCGCACAGAAGTTTGGTCACCTTGACTCACAGGCTCTCCTCCAGTCACTCCCAGAGGCTACAGCTGTTCAGAGTAAGTTGGAAGCTAAGGGTAAGGAGTATCAGAAGCAGCTCGAAGACATGCAGGCTGAATTGCAGCGTCAGGCAGAGGCATACGACAAGTCTAAGAGTACAATGAACGCTACAAAGCAGGCTGAGACTGAGAAGAGCTTGCAGGATATGTACAACAAGATCCAGCAGACAGCTCAGGACAACCAGAAGGCTTTCAATGAGGAGCAGCAGAAGCAGCTCGGCCCTGTTCTCGAGAGAGTTCGTAACGCTATCGCAGCTGTTGCTAAGGCTGGTAACTATGTTTACATCATGGAGAAAGCAGCAGGTCAGCCATTGTATATCAACGAGGCACTCAGCAAGGATATCACTGCTGAGGTAAAGGCTCAGTTGGCTAAGATGAAGTAAAACATTGCGGGTGCCTTTGCCCCGTGGCTGATTCTCCTTGATTTAGCGGTCTTTTAAGCCTTTGGGATAGGCAAGAATTCCTACTATGGTTCGTCTTTGAGAGTGCATTATGATGATGACTCGAATTTATTTTCATGATAAAAAGAAATTATTTACGTGAAAAGAAATATTTATTTTCATGAAAAAGAATATTTATCTTCATGAAAAGAATGTAGAAAAGACGGTCAATGGGGTAGGAGATGAGCCTATCCAATCAATGGACTAACGCTGTTTTAGAGGAGAAAAAGGGTGAGGTCACCGCACGGATATATGTTCTTGCGATGACCTCATTTTTGTTTATATATTGAAGAGATAATAAAAGACATAATGAAAAAACTATTCTTTTCCTTCGTTTTCATGCTTTTGCCACTCTTGGCAGTAGCACAGCAGAACGTTCCAGCATTCAAGTTTGCATACTTTAGCTATGACAAGGTATTCCATGCAATGGCTGACTATGCCACAGCAACACGTAGTTATAACGAATTGAAGGCAAAGTATGATGCTGAAACAAAGCGTTCAGTAGAAGATTTCAACACCCGATATGAGGACTTTCTTGAGGTACAGCGTAAGTTGGAACCATCTATTCTTCGTAAGCGTCAGGCAGAGTTGGAGGAACTATTGGAACGCAATGTTGCTTTTCGTAAAGAGTCTGAGCGTCTGTTGAAGAAGGCAGAAGGAGAAATCTATGCACCTGTTCACGCAAAGTTGAATAATGCTGTACGTCAGATGGGTAAGGAAAGCGGTTACGCTTTCATTCTGAATACGGATAACAATAGTGTTCCATTCGTTAATACAGCGATGGGAGAAGATGTTACAGAGGCTTTGATAGCTGCTTTGAAATAAAAGATTTTACCCGCAGAAAAGGCTTTGCATGGGTGGTGTTGATGCTCAGCACAAAGCGTGCTGGGCATCCGCACAGGATGTGCGGAGCGTCCGCACCACTCTGTATGTGGTGATATCGGACGACGATTAATTGTATTTAAAAGACTAATGACAAAGTATTCTAAACAGCCGGGACCTATCGGTATTTTTGATTCTGGGTATGGTGGACTGACCATTCTGCATGGTATTCGTCAGCTACTCCCAGAGTACGACTATCTTTACTTGGGCGATAATGCGCGTGCTCCATACGGTTCACGCTCCTTCGACGTTGTCTATCAGTTCACGCGTCAGGCTGTGATGAAGCTTTTTGACCTCGGTTGTCAATTGGTTATATTGGGTTGTAACACCGCTTCCGCCAAAGCACTTCGTACAATTCAGCAGAATGATCTGCCCAATCTCGACCCAGATAGGCGAGTGTTGGGTGTAATTCGCCCTACGGCAGAGGTAATCGGCAAGCTTACCCACTCACGTCATGTGGGTGTGTTGGCTACTGAAGGAACGGTCAAGAGTAATAGTTATAACCTTGAAATACAAAAACTGTGGGAGGATATAAAGGTGACGGGCGTTCCTTGTCCGCTCTGGGTGCCAATCATTGAGAACAATGAAGCAGACAGTCCCGGTGCTGATTACTTCGTAAAGAAGCGTATCGACCATATCATGCGAGTTGATCCAGAGATTGACACGCTCATTCTTGGCTGTACGCATTATCCTATTCTCATGCCGAAGATACTAAAGCATGTGCCACGTGGGGTGCGCATCGTGCCACAGGGCGAGTATGTAGCGGAGAGTCTGCAAGACTATTTCCGTCGCCACCCTGATATGGATGCACGTTGTACGAAGAATGCCACAGTGAAGTATTACACCACAGAAAACCCAGAAAAGTTTAAAGAAACGGCACGCATCTTCCTACATGAGCAGGTTAATGTGGAGCATGTAGACTTGGAATAAGCCCAAAAGGGCAATAAAACAGCCTGTTGAGTCGTTAGATAAGAACTAAAAAGTAAAAGATGAAGAAGTTATCTATATTGTTTTTTCTGTCAGTTGTCATGATTATGGCAGCCTGCTCTGATGATGATACTTTCACAACATCACGAAGCAATCTGCTCTCTTTTTCGACTGATACACTACGACTTGACACCACATTCTCCAACGTTCCTACTCCTACTAAGATTTTTTGGGTGTATAACAAGTCGGGTGATGGATTGCGACTAACCAATGTTCGTCTTGCACAAGGTAATCAAACGGGTTTCCGTGTGAATGTAGATGGAGTTGAACTCTCGGCTGCCAATGGTTATCAGGTTGGTGAATTGGAAGTGCGCAACAAGGATAGTATTCAGGTATTTGTCGAAATGACATCACCTTTTAACAATGCTGCAACACCGCAAGAGGTCGTTGATAATCTTTTGTTCACGCTCGAAAGTGGTGTACAGCAGAAGGTAAACCTACGCGTCTACAGTTGGGACGCAGAGTTGGTAAAGGGTCGTAAGATTACATCTAATACTACTTTGAGCAGTACGAAACCGATTGTTTTCCAAGATACATTGAAGGTAGAAGCTGGTACTACACTGACAATTCCAGCTGGAACAACCGTTTACTTCTCTCAGAAGGCTGCGCTTGATGTTTATGGAACACTTCGTTGTGAGGGAACAGCAGACAATCCTGTGGTGCTGCGTGGCGATCGTTTGGATAAGATGTTTAAGTATCTTCCTTACGACCGTGTTAGTGGTCAGTGGCAAGGAGTGCGCTTCCATAAGGACAGTTACGATAATATGCTGACCCATACGGACATCCATTCTACCTATAATGGTATTCTCTGCGATACGGCAACGGCATCACGTACAAAGTTGACACTTGCCAACTCCACTGTTCATAATTGTCAGGGCTATGGCTTGCAAGCTATCAACTGCAAGATTGTTGCTTATAATACTCAGTTCTCTAATACGCTGATGGACTGTGCTGCCTTTGTGGGTGGAGAGGTGAGTTTGACACATTGTACCTTCGCACAGTTCTACCCTTTCGATAGTAATCGTGGTGCAGCGTTGAGCTTTGGCAATCATATTGGCAACAAGGATTACCCACTTCAGACCTTCCACGTTGTCAACTCGCTTGTGACGGGCTATGCTGATGACGTGCTTATGGGTGGAAATAAGGATGGTGTGACAGCCAACTATCAGTTCTATAATTGTATTCTTCGTACGCCAAAGCCTAATGATGCGGCTCTGTTAGCACGTTTTACGGATGTCACATGGGAGAATAGTAAGGATTATCCTGATGGTGGCTCAAAACAGTTTGTACTGGTAGATGGTGACAAACAGAAGTATGACCTTCATCTGAAGAAGGCTGAAAAAGGTGAGAAGTATCCTGCGATTGATGCGGGACTTGCCGTTGGCGATGCTCGTTTCGCAACTGATCATGATGGTAAGCAGCGCGATAGTAAGCCAGACATAGGCTGTTATGAGCTGATTACTAATTAAGGTTATTAGGCTAATCAGGCTAATTGGGCATATAAGCCTAATAGGGCTAATTAGCCTAATACCCCCCACCAACAATAATAAATATCAATAATGAAAACAATAGATATAAGCATTAAGATTGGATTTTGCCAGGTAGAGGAACTCTCTACGGCTGATCAACACCTCATTCAAAGGGCTGTGGAGGCAACTGGTAATAGTTATTCTCCTTATAGCCGCTTCCGTGTTGGAGCTGCGTTGTTGCTTGCTGATGGTACGGAGGTTATTGGAGCCAATCAGGAGAATGCTGCTTTCCCATCAGGCTTATGTGCTGAACGCTCAGCTATCTTTGCTGCTCAGTCTGTTTATCCAGACCAAGCTGTCACCACACTTGCCATTGCTGCGGCTAATGAGTATGGTTTGATGCGTGACCCGATAGTTCCTTGTGGGGCTTGTCGTCAGGTTATCTTGGAGATAGAAGACCGTTATAAGCAGCCTATCCGTATTCTTCTTTATGGTACGGCAGGCGTATATGTTATCAACAGCGTAAAGGACCTCTTACCTCTCCAGTTCATAGGTGAGTCGATGAAGTAGCCTTTTAATTTTCAATAAATAGTAATTATGGAGTATTTACCAAAAGACCCAGCGATATTAGTGAGCAGCGTGAATATGCTGTTACGTGATGAAGAGTTTGATTCTTTAGAGTCACTTTGTTACAATTTCAATGAAGATATAGATAAGCTCAAAGCTAACTTGCGTGAAGCAGGTTATGTATATAGCGAAGAACAGCGTCAGTTTCGCCCAATAGGTTTTGATGAATAAATAGGTAATAGTAGATAAATAAAGCACGCCATACAATCCTGCATGGCGTGCTTTATTTATATGTTCAATACGATTTCCCACTATTATTCAGCGAAGGGAAAGTACTCCTTTCTGTATTTCAGAGCCTTTCAAGACTTGTGACAACCGTCTCTTATATAACTACGGCAGTACCAGAACAGGTGACCATGAGCATAGAACCACCCTGTCCGACAGTCTCATAATCGAGGTCAATACCAACGATAGCGTTAGCACCAAGTGCTTCTGCACGTTGCATCATTTCCTGAATGGAGGTTTCTTTGCCTTCACGCAGCACCTTTTCATAGGCTTCGCTGCGTCCACCGATGAAGTCCCTGATGCCGGCAAGAAAGTCTTTTATGAAGTTAGCACCGATAATTGTTTCTCCAGTGACAATTCCTTTATACTCTTTGATAGGACGACCTTCAATGGTTGGGGTTGTTGTGATAATCATAATCTTTTGTCAGTATTAATAATATAATTGATATGTAGACTTATTACTTGATGTCTTACAAATACATGACAAAGATAATAAAAATTCTATGTAGACGCATCATGGCTGACAATAATTTTGTAATTTTGCATCATTAAGATATAAACAACGGCATTATGCAAGACTTAGTAATTTACAATACACTGCATCGTAAGAAGGAACTCTTCCAACCGATTGCAGCTCCTAACGTAGGAATGTATGTCTGTGGACCAACTGTTTATGGTGATCCACACCTCGGACACGCACGTCCTGCTATCACCTTTGATATTCTTTTCCGCTATCTTAAACACATAGGGTACAAGGTTCGTTATGTTCGTAACATCACGGACGTGGGCCACTTGGAGCATGATGCTGACGAAGGTGACGACAAAATAGAGAAGAAGGCACGTCTTGAGCAGTTGGAGCCAATGGAGATTGCGCAGCATTATACCAACCGCTATCATGATGCTATGCGTTCGCTCAATGTTCTTCCACCAAGCATCGAACCGCATGCAACAGGTCATATCATTGAGCAGGAAGAGTTAGTAAAGCAAATTCTTGCCAACGGCTATGCTTATGAAAGCAATGGAAGTATCTACTTTGATGTAGAGAAATATGATAAGGACCACCACTATGGTGTTCTTTCTGGTCGTAACATCACTGACATGATAAACAACTCTCGCGAGTTGGCAGGCGTTGGTGAGAAGCGTAATCAGGTAGACTTTGCCCTTTGGAAGCGTGCTATGCCAGAACATATCATGCAATGGCCATCTCCATGGAGCGATGGTTTCCCAGGCTGGCATTGTGAGTGTACAGCGATGGGACGCAAGTATTTGGGCGATCACTTCGATATCCACGGTGGCGGTATGGACCTAATCTTCCCTCATCATGAGTGCGAGATTGCACAAGCTGTGGCTTCACAGGGTGACGAAATGGTGAAGTATTGGATGCATAACAATATGATTACCATCAACGGACAGAAGATGGGCAAGTCGCTTGGCAACTTTATTACGCTTGAACAGTTCTTTACTGGTGAGCATGACACGCTCACACAGGCTTACTCTCCAATGACAATTCGCTTCTTCATCCTCTCTGCTCACTATCGTGGAACAGTCGACTTCTCTAACGAGGCACTACAAGCAGCTGAGAAGGGATATGAGCGTTTGATGAATGGTATTGAAGACTTGGCACGCATTCAGCCTGCTGCAGTATCAGATGAGAATACAAAGAAGTTTGTTGCTGGCTTCCGTCAGAAGTGCTATGATGCAATGAACGACGATTTGATGACGCCTGCTGTTATCTCAACTCTTTTTGAGGCTTGCCACTTGGTGAACATCCTCATTGACCATAAGGCACAGATTTCAGCCGACGACCTTAAGGAACTTACAGAGGCAATGCAGCTCTTTGCCTTCGATATCCTCGGTCTTCAGAATGAGCGTGGAGCCAATAACGATGCTCGTGAGGAGGCTTACGGCAAGGTTGTCGATATGGTTCTCGACCTCCGTGCAAAGGCAAAAGCAGAGAAGAACTGGGCTGTTAGCGACCAGATTCGTGATGCTCTCGCTGAGGCTGGTTTCCAAGTTAAAGACACCAAGGACGGTGTTACGTGGAAACTTGACCGATAAACATAAACTTTATACAACTTCATCGAGGAGTGGATATTCTATTTGTCGGTGAAGTAAGAAGTAGATAAAAGGGTTGTGAGTGGATGCTATTCTATGTGTTGCTCATATCCATTCCTGTAAGGATAGATATTCTTAGTATGTGTCAGCGTTGATGCGCAGTGTATTAGGAATACCTATCCTTATTTTTTATTCAATTATTAGAAGGATAAAAACCACCTGAACAATATGAAACGAAAAAAGACTCTTCTTCTTTCTTGCTTGATAACCGTGCTGGTAGGGCTTGGCTTACTCTTTTGGTTACTTCCTGCTATGCAGACTACTAAGCCAGTAACGATTGCAAAAGACTCGGATTCTGTTGTTTCCGTGCTTCCGAAAGCTGTTGTAGATGACACGACAAAAGATATAAATGTCATCAGAGATTATTATCGTCTCTATCTTAAAAGAGCAAATGGTCAGGATATTTCTATCCATGATGAGCGTAGGTTTCTCACGCAGACATTGATAGATAAGCTGTGTTATTGCGGTGGAACTAACTATTTACCTTTGTTCCCACTTGAAGACAATAGGGACCCAAGATGGTCGTTGGATAATTTAAAAATACGCTCTGAGGGTGGAAACTGGTATAGCATACAGTTATATGACCACAAACTAAAGAGCAATTGCAATCTTGCTTTGCGAATGGTAACTGACAAAGATGGGCAAAGAAAGATTGGTTTTGCCTATCAATATGGGCAAGCTACGGAGTTCTCGGACGCAGATATTTACAAGAAACTTGTGAAGATGAACGAACATCCAAAAGATGAAATTGCTTTTCTTAAGGCTTTTATCCGTTCTTATCTTTCCCTGAATCTGACGATTGACCTCAATGCACCTGCTTATAGAAAATATCTCTGCGAGAAGTTTGTGAAAGCAGGAGCAGGAGTCTATAAGAACAAGTATTCTGGTAATTATCAAATAGACTGGTTGGATAGTCCCGGTATTGATTATCTTTCAGATATTCCTACCTTTTCCATTGTTCCCAATAAAGAAGGGGAAGGATACTTTGTCATACCAGAGGGCGCAGCTACTTACGAAGGATATTATGTGAATGTTGGAAAACGAAACGGGCATTATTATATTATGCAATACGGTACAACAGACCCAGATATAGAACCATCGGACGATATTGAGCCGGTAACTATTGAAGAATAGTGACAGAGTAGGTCTGAGTAAGATAGGAGACGGGAGCCTTTTAATGTGTTGTAAATACTCTTTTTACAAACATGACAGCATGTGTTAGAAGTATAATAAATCTGTTTTCCGAATTATTTTCATGAAGAAAAATATTTCTTTTCATGAAATAAATTCTTCTTTTCGTGAAAATAATTTGGCAAATGGCAATTCTTAAGGTTCAGAACCTTGGTTTTGACCTTTTTATTCTTTTACTTTTTCACCCTTCAAGATTGGCTTTAAACAGGAATGTTTACTTTATTTTAAAGAGCTTAATATGCTGTTTTCGTTATTAT
>CAKMOD010000107.1 GCA_927910885.1 uncultured Prevotella sp.
CCAGTTAACCTACAGCAAGTGACACTATTCACCTCCCTCCCTCTGGGGAGGGGTAAGGGGAGGGGCCAGTTGAGGCCAGTTAGTTGGATTAGTGCTTGGTCGAAGATTTTATTTATGAACAACGTATTTGTATATTGCGAAATAGAGGAAACCACCGTACAGGAGGTTTCACAGGAGCTGTTGACCAAGGGTCGCAAGCTCGCAAATGAGTTAGGTGTGGAACTCCATGCCATCGCTGCTGGTAGTGGCATCAAAGGAAAGGTAGAAGACCAAATCCTGCCATACGGTGTAGACAAACTCTTTGTCTTTGATGGTGAAGGACTCTTCCCTTACACATCAGCACCACACACAGACATCCTCGTTAACCTCTTCACTGAGGAGAAGCCACAGATCTGTTTGATGGGTGCTACTGTTATCGGTCGTGATCTCGGTCCACGTGTGTCATCATCCTTGACAAGCGGTCTTACTGCCGATTGTACTCAACTTGAGATTGGTGACTACGAAGATAAGAAAGCTGGTAAGCGTTATGAGAATCTGCTCTATCAGATTCGTCCTGCTTTCGGTGGAAACATCGTGGCAACCATCGTCAACCCTGACCATCGTCCACAGATGGCTACTGTACGCTCTGGCGTTATGCAGAAGGCTATCTATGAGGGCAAAGCAAAGGGTGAGGTTGACTATCCAGACGTGGCGAAGTATGTACCAGAGGTTGACTATGTTGTAAAGGTTATCGACCGTCATGTTGAGCCAGCACAGAACAACCTGAAGGAAGCTTCTATCGTTATCTGTGGTGGCTATGGTGTAGGATCTAAAGAAGGTTTCAACTTACTCTTTAAGTTGGCTAAGGAACTTCATGGTGAGGTTGGTGCCAGTCGTGCTGCCGTTGATGCTGGTTGGGTAGACCACGATCGTCAGATTGGTCAGACCGGTGTCACCGTCCATCCAAAGGTCTACATCGCTTGTGGTATCTCTGGACAAATTCAGCACATTGCTGGTATGCAGGACAGTGGTATCATCATCTCTATCAACAACGACCCAGACGCTCCTATCAATGCCATCGCCGACTATGTCATCAATGGCACCGTTGAGGAGGTTGTTCCGAAGTTGATAAAGTATTATAAGCAGAATAGTAAGTAAAGCCAGCTGACTGAACAACTAACTGGCCCCTCCCCCTTGCCCCTCCCCCGAAGGGAGGGGAGTAAAATGCGAAAAGGGAATAAGAGGACTACTGTCGCTAAATACTCATTATCACAAGAGGCATAGCGTGTATAATCATTGACTAACTACCGACCTATGACTAAAGAAAATAGAAAGAAATGCACCTACAAGACAGCTTCACCTGACAGATACCATATTCTGAAAGACTTTGCAAAGAAGAATCGAAACGAGATGACTTTGGCAGAAGATATTCTATGGAAAGAATTAAAAGGTACAAGGGGCGAATATCATTTCAGAAGACAGCATCCTATAGGTGACTTCATTGTAGACTTTGCTTGTCTTTCACAAAACTTAGTCATAGAAGTAGATGGGGCTTACCATAAGCAACCGCTACAAGAGGCAGACGATGAAACAAGAACAGAATACCTCAATGAAATGGGATTTAATGTGCTTAGATTCACCAACGAAGAGATATACACGGACATAGATAATGTGATAGAACAAATAACCGAATTTATAAACAACGAATAAAAAAGAGTCCCTAACCGTAAGAATCAGTACATTCTACTCCCCTCTCTTCGGGGGAGGGGCAAGGGGGGAGGGGCTACTTTTACATTTTTTTATCATGGCAAATTATTATACTGACCACCCAGAAATAGCGTTTCACTTGGAGCATCCATTGATGAAACGCATCGTAGAACTGAAAGAGCGTAACTACGCTGATGCTTCTACACACGCTGATGCACCAGTAAACTACGAGGATGCAATCGAAAACTACAAGCGCATCTTGGATATCACTGGTGACATAACAGCAAACATTATTGCACCTAACTCTGAGTCTGTTGACCTCGAAGGTCCACATCTCATCGACAACCGTATGCACTATGCCAGCAAGACCTTAGAGAACATTGAGGCGACTCGTCAGGCTGGCTTGTGGGGTGTTTCTATGCCTCGCCGTTATGGTGGACTAAACCTACCAAACGTTGTCTTTTCTATGATGTCTGAGCTTATCGCTGCTGCCGATGCTGGTTTCCAGAATATCTGGTCATTGCAGTCTTGTATCGACACACTCTATGAGTTTGGTGACGAGGAGCAGCGTCAGAAGTTTATCCCACGTATCTGTGAGGGAGAGATGATGTCAATGGACCTCACCGAACCTGATGCAGGCTCTGACCTCCAGCGTGTAATGCTCAAAGCTACCTTCGACGAGAAGGAGAACTGCTGGCGATTGAATGGTGTGAAGCGTTTTATCACCAATGGCGACTCTGATATCCACCTCGTCCTTGCACGTTCAGAAGAGGGTACACGTGATGGTCGTGGACTTTCAATGTTCATCTATGACAAGCGTGATGGCGGTGTTGACGTACGCCATATTGAGCATAAACTCGGTATTCACGGCTCTCCTACCTGCGAACTTGTTTACAAAAATGCAAAGGCAGAGCTCTGTGGTAGCAGCCGAATGGGTCTTATCAAGTACGTAATGGCATTGATGAATGGCGCTCGTCTTGGTATTGCAGCACAGTCTGTCGGTCTTGAGCAGGAGGCTTACAACGAGGGCTTGGCTTACGCTAAGGATCGTGCACAGTTCGGCAAGAAGATTGTCAACTTCCCTGCTGTCTACGATATGCTCTCTCGTATGAAGGCAAAACTCGATGCTGGTCGTTCTCTCTTATACCAGACTGCCCGCTATGTCGATATCTACAAGGCTTTGGAAGATATTGCACGTGACCAGAAACTCACGGCTGAAGAGCGTCAGGAGATGAAGAAATATACCCGCCTTGCTGATGCCTTTACACCATTGGCAAAGGGTGTCAACTCTGAGTATGCTAACCAGACAGCCTACGATTCTATCTCTATCCACGGTGGTTCTGGCTTCATCATGGAATACAAGTGTCAGCGTCTGTATCGTGATGCACGTATCTTCTCTATTTACGAGGGTACAACACAGCTGCAGGTTGTTGCTGCCGTGCGTTACATCACTAACGGCACTTACCTTTCTATCATGAAGGAAATGCTTGAGGGCGAACTCTCTTGCGACTGCATGAAGGGTCTGCGTGACCGTGTTGCAAAGCTTGTTCAGCTCTATGAAGAGGCTGTTGAGAAGGTGAACGCAAGCGACAATCAGGATGTTCACGACTTCCTTGCACGCCGTCTTTACAATATGACAGCCGACATCATCGGTTCTCTCCTCCTTATCGAGGATGCTTCTAAGGCACCAGACCTCTTCAAGAAGTCTGCCCATGTCTTTGTTCGCATGGCTGAGGAAGAGGTTATCGGCCACACCGCTTATATCAAGGCTTTCAACGCTGAAGACCTTGAGCAGTTCAAGGCTGTGGAAGAAGAGAATGCTGAAGCATAATCCTTTGTTAGGATTAATCTCATATAAAAGCAACCGAGCAATGCTTGGTTGCTTTTTTCATTGCAAAACAGGCTCTAACAAAGCTGATAAAGAACTATCATCAACCTATCTTAAAACTAATTGCCTTAAACTGGTTCTTCCGAAATATGGAGTGATAAATTAAGCCTACAACATATAAAAGGCACACAGAGAGGGGAGAGCACGGAGGTGAAAGCAGACAATCTCACGGAGGTGCCGAAGGCACAAAGAGCGACAGAGATGTAGTGTACATATTGCTGATAACTTTGGTAATAATCATTTTAAGAAATCTTGCAAACCACTGCTTTGTAATGAAGTAGACAAAAAACATTAATAAAACTCGCAAACATCCTCTGTTCCTCCACGCACCAACGGTGCCTCTGTGCCTAACGATTTCTGCTTTATAAAACCTCTGTGCTCTCCGTGCCTCTGTGTGACCTTTCTTCAAAGTTCTAATCTCAAAAGGTATCACTCCATATTTCGGAAGAACCAAATATAACTCTTTGTATTGATTTTTGCAAGAAAGTAAATGAAAAAGCAGCAAATGATTGCTCACTTGCTGCTGTATAGTAATAAGGTTTTCTGTATAAGCCATCGAAGTTTTCCTTGTAAGTTTCTGTTCTTATTTCTTTGTCAGACGAACATACAACAAGTAAAAATATATGGTGTGGCTTAGGAAAACCGATGTGTCTGTTATTTAATGATTATCTTTTTACCATTGACATATAAACACCCTTAGGCAAAGCATTAATTTCGTCAGTGCTTGCTTTACTTAGCCGTTTTGTTCCATCTATTGTATAGACATCAGCAAGTCCTGCTTTATTATAAACAGTGTTTGTAATGCCAGTAGTATTATCCTCTATTAATAAGAAATCTTTCCATTGGTCTGCTTGTTTATAGGCGTCAAGACTATTCTTAGGAACAATAAGTTTACATTTAGATTTATTAATGTCGGTAAAAACACCTGATTCACAGGTTGGAGGTACGACTGCCTCACTTTGAAATCTGTGTTATACTGGTACAGTAATCAAATGCGTATTCTCCTATATCCTTAACACTTTTTCCGATATGTACTTTTTGCAGGTTGGTGCATCCGCTAAAAGCTTCGCCACCTATTCTCGTAACACTATTGGGAATGGTTACAGAAGTTAGAGAACTGCAACCCATGAAAGCATTGTCGCCAATTGTAGTAACACTATTGGGAATGGTTACAGAGGTTAGAGAGCTACAAATGCTGAAAGCCCAACCTCCTATTGTCGTAACACTATTGGGAATGGTTACAGAAGTTAGAGAGCCACAACCGCTGAAAGCCCA
>CAKMOD010000108.1 GCA_927910885.1 uncultured Prevotella sp.
TTGAAGAAGTTGATTTGTGAAACAGAGCATGGAGATTTTCTGGAAATAACGATTTGAGGTGATAAAAAGATGGCGAGTATTCAGAAGAAAATCAACAGTAGACCCAGACTAAAACTAAAGTTTGAAACACCAAAAGCAGAATTCTTCAAAAGAATAGCCTAATTTTGCACTTGCCGGTTGACTCTACGAGAATCCAAATCGCGATAAGTACTTAGCTGCAGCTGGTGAACATCTGAAAACCAAAGGAATTCACTAAGATGAAAAATATGACAGAAGTAAGGTGGAGGAATAATCAAGTTATCAGCATTGAGACTAAACGAAAGGATGAATTAAGAGAAACTAGGGTGTATGTGCTCGCTCAGATGATAGGGAAGGCTGAACTCCTGTTTTTCAACCTATTTAATACTGATAACAATTGGGGTGATGTAGACTTAACCCAAGTTCCTATTCTTTTCTGCGCCACTGTTGCTCGTCAATTCATTAAAAGCAGCAATATCTTCAGGCAGAATATTAAAGGGATTGAGAACTATATCTCTCCAAAGCGTAAGATAGACCCCTTAGGTATGGGAAGTAGATGGATTACGCTCTGGGAAGGAACCCCAAACGAAAAGAAAATTCTTATCATAGGAGATGGTGGGGGCAGACTCTTTGAAGTAGATACTTCCTCGGGGAAATACAATGAACGAGATATCATTGCGTCAATAAATAGAGACGATTTAGAAACGATTAATAGCTATGAATTGAGGAATGTACGAATCTATGCTGAGCTTAATGAACGGCTATATTTGTGTTACAAAATGGGGAGAAATGTAGACCCTCTAAAGGATTTGGTGTTTAATCTACCTATCCCCTTAGAGTACAAAGAGTATATTGAGATCATATCAACCTAGAATCAACGACTTAAAGACCTGAGTTCGGTCTAAGCATTTCCTCTAAAATAATCCCACCGACTAAGTAACTTAATCGGTGGGAAACTTGTTCACGTGGCAAGAAATTCGTAAATTTATAACTGATATCCAAATAGTTACTATTCCACATGAACACTGATTACACTGCAAAGATAACGAAAATCTTTTATTCGGTCGACGAATTCTGTAAGCAAATTGAACCGCAGTTCAAGAAAAAAGCAATTGGTGAAGACGGAAAAAAGAGGAGAAATCGCGCTTTTAAGATGAGCGACAGCGAAATTATCACCATTCTCATCCTCTTTCACCTTTCTGGATACCGAACACTCAAGGCTTTCTACACCCAAATGATCTGCAAAGAGTGGCGACAACACTTCCCCGTCGTACTCTCTTACAATCGCTTTGTGGAACATGAGCAAATGGTTTCTCTCAAACTTTATTTGTTTCTCAACAACTGTTGTTTGGGCGATTGCACCGGCATCTCGATCATTGACTCCACCCCCATTCGGGTGTGTCACGACAAGCGATAGAGAAGACACAAAACCTTTCGGGGATTTGCCACAAGTGGCAAAGGGACTATGGGGTGGTTCTTCGGTTTCAAACTGCACATCATTATCAACGACTACGGAGAAATCGTCCAAAGGCAGTTGACACCAGCCAATACAGATGATTGTACCCCGCTGAAAAACAAGAAGTTTACGGAAAATATCTTCGGAAAACTCGTGGTGGACAAGGGATACATCTCGCAGAGCCTTTTCGAAGGATTATTTGTTGACGACATTCACCTGATCACTCGCATACGCAAGAATATGAAGAACTCGTTGATGCATATACGCGATAAAATTCTACTGAGGAAAAGGTCGTTGATCGAGACGGTAAACGACGAATTGAAGAACATCGTTCAGATTGAACACACGCGCCACAGGAGCATTTGCCGCAAATCTCATGGCAGCAATGGCCGCATATAGTTTCTTGCCCAAAAAGCCTTCGCTTAATATAGAGATCATCGAAAGAGAAAGGAGAATTGCTTAGGCCGAACTCAGGTCAAATGTACAATTTGTTCAGCGTTTTTCTTCTTTTTAGAACCCCATCACTCCAAATGTCGGATGAATCAAAAGAAAGCCAGAAGTCCTATTCTAAAGAGCTTCGGGCTGGATTTTTCTGCAGTTTTGAAGTTTACCGGACAGCAATATTTTTGAAATCTCAGATTCAAACTCATTGATTCTATCAGATGTGTAAGCACTATATTGGGAGACAGGCAAACTAACATAGATAGTGTAGCCATACGTTCCACCATTCCAATTGTCATAGTCTGAACACACGACAGATATAGTTCCTTCATCAAGAATAGAACAACAGTCTATGTACCCCTTTTTTAAAGAAGTTCTTTTGCTGTTTTTGATATAGGTTTATAGTTTATCTCTTCTTCGTAGTAAATCATTTAATTTGAAGGATTACAGTTATACGTCACCAAATGGCTTTACCTCTGACTTTGGCTCAGGCTTCACCTCCTCCAACAACTCTGTAAGTGTCTTGAAGTATGGGTCTTTAGCATATGGTGTCTTACTTTGTTTCACTTTGAACGTGCTGCCGTCTGGTTTATGAACATATATAATAGGCTCGGTGCTCTCCAAGTCGAAGGCAAGGTAGAACTCGCGTTGTGCGTCAAATCCTTTGGCTTGCAGTTGTGTACCTGACACGATGCGTGGGCTGTTGGTTGACAACTTGTATAGTTCCTGACTCTGCTTGTTGTGGAGCAGCACATAGCAACAGTGCTCAAAACCTGCAGTGAGGCGTAGCGAACCTTGATCCATGCCAGCACGGACATAGTAGAGTTTGTTCTTCTTGATGGGTTCAAGTTGTCCACTCCTGTAGTAGCCCACAAGCACAAGGTTGCTCTCATCGGGAACAATGGTGTAGGTCAACCCCTTTTGCGGTATGCTGTCCTTGATTTGCTCATAGCGTTCTTCGGTGCGTAGTATCTGCACGAGGTGGTCGCGCAGCATCTTGCCCTCGTCCTCTGGCTGTTCGCCGTTTGGCAATAGGGGAAAAGCGCCGATGTTCACCTCCTTTATAGATTTAATGTAGTAAGGTGATTCTGAACCGTTTTCTTTGCGATAGCGTCCTGGAAAAAGAATGTAGCCACCGATAATCTCTTTAGCAGTGTGCTTGAAGTAGGTGCTGCCATAGTAGATAGCATCGCGGTAGCGATGCATCTGGTTAAGCGCATCGGGTGGCGGATAGTCCGAGATATCATAGTCGTCTTCAAGGTTATCAATATCCTTGTTTGTATCGTCAAGCACACGGTACTTGGCATCGTAGAGGTAGGTCAGTACAAAGCCGTCTACCTTTTGAATGTTGAGCACAATGTCGGGCCGCTGCTCCGTGGTAGCGGTATGCACCTCGCCCGAACGGCGGTTGTAGGTGTGCTGATAGCACAGTTCCACAATGTCCTCGTTGAAGCGGTTGTGGTAGGTAATCTTGTGCTCCACGGTGCTGTCGGCAAACGGTGTGAGCATCGTTTTGCGGTTCTCCTCCACAAGTGCCGCTTGGTCGGGGTCGGCAAGGTCTATGTCCAACACGTCTATCACCAGTTGCTTCATCTTTAGAAAGCACCACAACTCGTACAGTTCCCAAATGGGGCGCACTCCAATCTCGTTGCTACCCTCGTAGAAACCGAGACCGCTTTGCAGGATGTACCACAAGCGGTAAATCTGCGAATAACCAGTGCGCTTTTGCAGCACACTACTCTCCTGACGAAAACCTTTAAACTCGCCAATCTGTCGCCAGATGCGGTGGTGTAAGATGTTCTGCAAGCGTTCTCCTTTGCCTTTCAGCCAGTCCAGTTCCTCTCCCAAAAGCTGATCTTGATAGTTGCGCTGCAACTCTCCCAGCACGTCCACAAGTTTCTTACCAATCTGCTTGACGGTGTACTTCACAAAGCGGTTCTCCTTTGTGTCGATGGTCTTCTGCTTCTCGTCGTAACGGAACAGGTAGTGGTCAAGCGTATTGGCAGCCTTTTGCTCCTCATATTGGTTGAGCATCTTGGGCGACCAACGCTTTATCTTATCCACACTGTCGTAATAGGTAATACGCTCGCCTCGGATGTTAGGACGGTTGGTCACAAACTCCAAAGCGGTGATGTACTCGTCTATCACACCCTTAAAGATAGAGAGCCAAATCGTTTCATTGCTCTGACTGCTCGATAGGTTCAGCGACTGAAACGTCTTGGTAAGATACTTGAACACAAGGTTTTCATACTCGGCGTTAATCATGCTCATCATGTGCATGAGGTTACGCTTCGTGTCGAGTTTCGGTGATACCACACGAAACTCTATCCATGCCAAGCGTTCGGTCAGCCCTTTGGGCTTATAAGCATATTGCAGACGGAAAATACCTGGCTCGTTGAGGAAATCAAGAGCC
Organism: uncultured Prevotella sp.; assembly: GCA_927910885.1. Taxonomy (GTDB): domain Bacteria; phylum Bacteroidota; class Bacteroidia; order Bacteroidales; family Bacteroidaceae; genus Prevotella. The sequence continues at coordinate 4,329 of CAKMOD010000108.1, forward strand.
GTCATGAGGAAACCACCATTGCCAGCGGCATACCACTGGAATGCCTCTGCCACGTCTTTGTTGATGTGGATTATACGAGGCTCTCCCTCAATGTCAGTGAAGTGCAGCGTGATGTTGTACTGGCAAGTCTCGAACATCACAGGGGGCAGTGCCGCCCACTCCTTGCCCTCAGGAAGAGGCGGCACACCAACCAACTGCAACGTGCCCTCGGCTGATGAGCGGTAGTCGCAGTAGTGCATGGCAGCATCCTCTCCTACACGACTTTTAAGTCGTCGGAGCGAGTTCTGTATGGAGCGTGTGGTGATAGTTATCTCCACATTCCCTGCCTTGTCTGCAAATTTCAGCGCATCCATGTTTTGCTATCATTTATGGCCAGAAACTGGTGAAGTGAGTTCGTTCGAGGCGTTCACGCATTTCTATAATCTTAGCGTTGGCTTTGGGGTATGCTACCTCCGTCCATGTTGCCAATTGTGCCAATGGCTCTTTCACCAAGTCCTCATTACCCTCAATGCGTGGCAGTACTTTCATCATCAGGATATTGTCAAGTGCCTTGTTGTAGAGTTCCTCAAACTCAGCTTCCTTGTTCTCCCAGCGCAGAGCGTAGAAGTGGAGAATCAACTCGTTTACTACACGGTAAGCGATACGGAAAGGGGTCTTGCCGAGGATAGCTTCAAGGCAGTCGGGCGTTGTTGTGCCGTCGGCGTCGGTTTGTCCGAGGGAAGCCTTAATCTTCTTTGCAAGCAGTTCACGCTCATGGTTCATTTGCTGCAGTGCGTTATTGCTCTGCGCAAATGGAGCGAAAAACCAATCCTTATCCACAACGTCTTCACGATAGCTGAGTGCGTCAGGCTTCTCTATGTCAAACATATCGTTTAGGTTCACCTCGTTCATCTCAATGGTCATGGCGCGGTCTATCACCTTACGGCTGAACTGGTAGGTGGTATCGTCCATGTTCACTGTCCCTACTACGATAAGGTTGCGAGGGATACGCAGACCTTCCTCTCTGAGGATTTCGTAAGTGGTATTGCTATATGGAGCTAACTCCTCATCGACAATAGTGTAGCTTGTACCTTTCTCCTGTTTCTCTTTTGAAGGGAACAACTCTTTAAATAACTTGTTGTCATACTTATTAAAGATTGCAGCAGGGATAAGTGTTTCGCTCTTGATAGTTCCGTCCACATCCTTGCGGCTTTCCAATATGCTCAGGAATTCGGCGAAGTACTGCTCAACAGCTGCAAGATTCATTTCATCAAGGCACACGAAGAATGGTACATTCTTATGTTGCATGGCTTTAATGAGGAACTTCACGAACTTTGTCAGGTGGTAATTACCACCGTCAAGTACGGTTTCATAACCGAGCAGTTCAGTGGAGTCGTTCCAGTTTGGTTTCACCTCTACAAGGCAATAGTTGCCAGGCGACGTCTTGTCCTCGCGCAGGTCGCCCTCGTCGGGGCAGCTGGCGTATGCCATTTCCTTTACAATGCGGCTCTTGCCTGTACCTGAGATACCGGCAAGGAGCAAGAAAGGTTTAGTGCGGAGCGCAGAAAGATAGTCGACATTGCCATTAACGTATTCAGATTCAGTAATTTGAGAAACTTGAGAAGATGAATTTTCCAAACGATTATTCATAGCTTTCTCTATATCTCCAAGATGTAGTTCATCGCGATTTTTCATATACCACAACAAATATTTTGGCTTAAATGACACAATTCTTTTATCTTCCGCTTTTTTTGTAAACAGAAACACCCTTTATGTAGGCTTCTTGTATATAATGTATTTTTATTTGGATGGATATAGGAGAAGATGCATTTTGTTCTCCATTTAAAATCATATCTGGATATATACCGACAAAACAAATGTCTTCCTCTGTTTGTGAAGGCTTATAAATGCAGATAACATAACATTCCTTCTCATGTAAATCATCTGCATCACAAAAAGTTCTTGGCTTTTGCTAAATCTCTAATATCTGGGCTCCAACTACCATGGTTGCGGAACTGTAAACGTTGCTCGTTTGTAAGTGTAGATCTGCCTCCTCCCTCTATCTCAGCAACATAGATATAGAATGGTTTGTTGCTTGAGTCAGCAAATTTAAATTTGCACTCAAATAAAGATTCGGACATTCCATTCCCTTGTCTTCTAGATATTTCATCAAAGGCAAAGCAATCAGGGAAACACTTCTCTATGGTTTCTTGAAATAGGTTTCCAGAATCAAATTTATTATAAAAACCTCCTTTAGCTAGAGGGTATCCAGTCGAAAGGGTGTCTATTTTTTCATAAACTATTGCCATGTTGTTGAGTGATTTAGAAATATAGCTTTTTTATTTGTTTTGCTATTACCTCTACCAATTTTGGAGGGACGGCATTTCCTATCAATCTCCATTGATCTGCAAATTTCCCTAATAACGTATATTCGTCAGGAAATGTTTGAATACGTTGAATCTCCTGAATACGAAGGAATCTATTCTTCCAATGGAAAGGTCCCATGTTGTTAGAGAAGCTTGCCTGTATTGTCCACGAGGGTTTAAAGGGGGAGAGTTTTAGCAAAAATGACCAATATCTTGACCTCCACTTGAAAATAGGATTGGGGTATCCTCTTTCTGCAGTGAAGAAAAGATAGTTATCTCCGGGAGGGATTAAAGGGAGCAGATTTTTATGTTTAGAACCTGCTTGTTTATCTTTATCTTCTGGCAAATCATAGTCTATATCAGAAATAACATCTCCACAAGTTACCCATTTTTTTGTACCGTTAGTGCCTTTTTCAGAATGGGTTTCCTTGGGAAATTCAAAATCTCGCATATCCTTTTTCACTCCAACACAAATGAAGCGTTGTCTGATTTGGGGCACACCATAATTTGCTGCATTAATAACTTTATATACTATCTTATAGCCTAATCTTTCACTCTCCTGTTGTACCATTTCAAGAGCTGCCTTGTGGGGTTTGAAAACAAAACCCGCAACATTCTCAAAGAAGAAGAATGGGGGATTTAGTTCCTCTAATGCCCTGAAATAATTGCTAACGGTTAGAAAACCGCTCTCATCCTCTATTCCTCGTTTTTTGTCAGTGCGATAAAAACGGGATTTAGAGAATGGAGGACAAGGAGGCCCTCCAACAAGTCCATCTATTGAACCATACTTTTCTTTCACAGCCTTAAAATCTACATCTGCGATACTAGAGCATATAACTTCTGCCTTGGGATGGTTTTTTTGAAACTATCACAAGCATTTTGCCAATTATCATTAGCAAATACAGTATCGAAACCAGCTGCGTGAAAACCTGTATCAATACCTCCGACTCCTGAAAATATACTTACCAATTTGAGTGTCATTATAAAAAAAATAATTAAGTATTCAGTAAAGGCTTTTGCCAGTATTGACGGTACTGCGTTGCCAATTTGTTTTTGAATGGTTCTCCTTGTTCCGACAAACTTATAGTCCATTGGAAAAGTTTGTATTGCTGCAATTTCGTTAACACGTAATCTTCTATTCTCCCAATGAAAAGGTCCGACCCATGGACCGGGCTGAGCAGCAATAGTCCATGATGGGGTCATTGGATGTAACTTTAGTAGGAAATTCCAAAATCGTTTGTTTGCAATAAACTTAGGATTCGGATATCCATCTCTTTCAGACAATGCGATATAGTTATGTCCTGGGGGAACTTCTGATAGTTCATATCCATAGGTTTTGCCTTCGACAGACTCTTCCATTTCTGTAAACTCAGAACTATCATACCTACCTATCCAGTCCAATACGTTAACTTTAGTGGCTTCTTCAGGGGGCAATTTCATTGGTTCGCCATCTATATGATTACGACTAATCATAAAGATAACACGTTTCCTTTTCTGAGGAACACCAAAATCCACTGCATTTGCAATTGTTCTTTTAAAGTGATAACCCATTTTCGTTAATTCGTTCTCGATAAACTCAACTGCAGCGCGATTAGTGGGATGAAGAATGCTTTCTACATTCTCTAGAATTGCTCCATCTGGACGAATTTCAGAGATGAGTCTGATAAATTCCCCTACCATATTTCGCTCGTCATCAACCGCTGCTCTTTTCTCATTAGTTATCCAATAGCCCGCTTTAGAAAATGGCTGACATGGAGGTCCGCCTACCATTAGTAACTTATTTGGATTATTCTTTCTCAATACTTCCGCATAGTCTTGGGCTGTAATGTTTCGAATATCCTCACATCGATGGTCTGCAAATGAAAAGAATTTATTTGCTTTTACGGTTTTTACTGTATCGGGCTCAAAATCAAGGGTTGATATAACCTTAACTCCAGCCATTTGAGTACCAATATCCAGTCCTCCACACCCCGAAAATACAGAAATGGCATGAATACCACTGTCGCGAATTATATCAATCTGGGGTTCACACAGATAATTTCTATCTATATAGTCTATATAGATATTTTCAGCATCCATTTTGCAACCATTAAATGAAGCTAAGGTATTAGCCACTTGGGCGGTGCAAACATTTTTAATATGTGATTTTTTGAATATATACGTCGGCATTAGTTAGGTTTATTAGTTAGCAAGTCTTGTACTGGCGTATTTAGAACTTTGGCTATAGCAAACATTGCCTCCAGTATAGGCTGTACTTTATTAGTGTACCATTTGGAAACAGTTCTTTTATCTCTTCCAAGTTTATTTGCAAGCCATCTGCTAGTTCGTTTCTGCTCAACTAGAACGACTTTTTTTCTATTTAAATCTTTATTCGTTACTTGCTTTTATTTGCTAATGCAAATGTGATTCTTTTTGTTTTGATTTTATTCGAAAGTTAAAGAATCTGCCGGGTAGGCTAAAAACAGATATTTTTGCAGGTTTTTTAGTGTGTAAATGTGAGAAAGCGACAAGAATATGAGTTTCTCTTGTCGCTCTATAAAACATTTTGCGGCTGCATCACTCCGCTGACAGGTACACTCACTATATCATGTACAGGAAAATTCTCGCAACCGATATAGAGGGTGTCAAAAGCGTCGGAGCCG
>CAKMOD010000109.1 GCA_927910885.1 uncultured Prevotella sp.
GAGTGAGGCTTTTCTTTCCGTTTCTACAAACAACTTATTCTAATTTTAATTGATTTTTGTAAACTATTTTCGTACGTATCAAAATCAATACATGCTCTTTAAGCTTTGAAAAGATGCCTAATTGACTTGCAAAAGACGCCCTTTTGAGCTCTTACTAACGCCCTTTTGAAGTCTTATTAAGCACCTTTTGAAAAGCACCCTTGCAACCACTTGATAACAAAAGACATACAAGAGTAGCGAAAATATACGCTTTTAGTCTGATTTGCTGTCTTTTCATTGACTATTTTGTCAATATATTTCTTTGCTCTGCTGCGTAAAATCCTTTGAACTTTGAGCTATTAACTTTGAATTTTATGATATGTACCTTTAATGACTACGAATTTCTCTAATTACGCTAATGTTTCATGCAATATAATTCGTGTTATTCGCGTAATTCGTAGTTAACTTAATGATTTGAACTATTAATGACTACGAAATAATGCGGATATAGCAACAATGCAAAAAAAATAACAATTTTTCTTGTTTTAAAAAAAACATTTTGTATATTCGCAGCGTGTTAATATAAAGAATACGATTGATAGACAAGTTTAAAATTATGAAATATACATCTTGTAGAGAATATAATTGCAGGCAAACTGATAGAAAAGTTCGATTTATGCCTGTAAAGTCCATTCGGTTCTTTTCATCCAAGAACTCTAATCATTATTGGACAGAGTATAATCAGACAAAAACGTAGGATATGGCTAAAATGCTCTACCTTCTTGATATATCTTAGAAAGAATCTTCTGGATTTACAACCTACAAGCAAGCGTTATTTCTTTACCTAAAAGATAATTTAGAGGAATCTCTATTACCCCATACCTCTTGTGAACAATACGAATCAAACATTGAGAATAAAATATGAAAACCTTTTGTACAGCTTTAATTTTGTTATGCCTTACTGTCTGCATATCAGCACAAACCTTAGACAATACAATTACCATTAAAGGCAGAGTGCAAGATTTTGTAACTCATGCAGATATCCCTGGAAGTTTAGTGGAAGTACTAAATGCTAAAGATAGCTCGATCATTGCTTCTAAGAAGGCTCTCACTCAATATGAGAGTGGTGAACAAAGATGGGAAACATCAGAATATTGGGTGGAAATTCCACGTAAGGAGGGTGATTATATACTGCGTGTTACCGAAGAAGGTTATACACCTACCTACGTAACCTTACCACTGCATCACTTTTACAAGCGAGAGATAAGCAGAGAAGTTGGTACCATCTTTCTGAAACGACCGAAAACAGTAGACTTAAATGAGGTGGTTGTTAAGGCTACAAAGGTGAAGTTCTATCATAAAGGCGACACGATTGTTTACAATGCCGACGCTTTCCAGTTAGGTGAAGGCTCTATGCTCGACGCCCTTATTCGTCAGTTGCCCGGTGCTGAACTAAGCAAGGATGGACGCATATATGTTAATGGCAAGTTTGTTGAGAGTTTGCTTCTCAATGGAAAAGATTTTTTCCGTGGAGATAATACTGTTATGTTTGAGAATCTGCCTACTTATATGGTAAACCAAGTAAAGGTGTATGACCGTCTTGGTGAAAATAGTCGTTTTCTCGGGCAAGAGGTGGCAGGAGACAAGAAATACGTGATGGATGTTCAACTGAAAAAGCAATACAACATTGGATGGGTAGGTAATGTGGAAACTGGTGGAGGAACAAAGGAACGCTACTTGGCTCGTCTGTTTGCTATGCGGTTTACTGATCACTCCCGTTTGGCTGTCTATGGAAATATGAACAATCTAAACGACGACCGTAAGCCTGGTGAGAATGCCAACTGGTCGCCTTCTGATCTTTTTGGTGGGTTGACACAGCAACAGTTAGGAGGTCTTGACTATAATATAGATGCACGCAGTGGTAAGTATAAACTTAGTGGAAATGCACAGGTTAAGCATGCTGACAACACGATAGTGAATAACACTAATCGTACAAATTTCCTTGCAAATGGAGATACATACGACCGTATGGTAGCTAATAATAGAAATCACAATTTTACTCTCTCCACCGATCATCAGTTCTATTTTGAGTTTAAGAATGCCAACTTGAATATCAAGCCACGTTTTAACTACCAATATTATAACAATAAAAGCGGATATTCTTCGCTGACGCTTAATCGTAGTTTTGCGTCTTTCTCAAAGGCACAGTTGGATAGTTTGTACACACCAATGATAGGCAGGGAGCTAATTCTTACAGCTATTAACAGAAATCTTCGCAATGGATTATCAATTGGACATTCTTTAGAAGGTTCGGTTTCGATGGAGTCGTTAATTAAGTTCAAGCACTCTCCCGACCATATCACCCTTTATGCTGACGCTTCTTTGAGGCATGCTACTGAGGATAGCTTTGACCGTAACCGAATTGATTATTATACCAACGGTCAGCAAAGTAATACAGACTTCCGCAACCGATATTTCAACAACCGCCCTGACCACGGCTATAGCATGACAGGTAAAGTGACTTACAGCTATTTAGTAAAGCGGGGCTTGTTCTTCGACTTTAGTTATAAATACAATCGGACTACCTCAAACCGATATTCTTCACTCTATCGTCTTGACCAGTTAGCAGATTGGGGAATTAATTCAGAGCGCGAACTTGGAATACTTCCTTCTGTGGATGCTTATAACAGAGTAATGGATATTCATAATAGTTATGACAGCAGGCAGACGGATAATACCCATACCCTCGGTGCCTTTCTTGTATGGAATAAGAGAACGACGAAGTCGGAGTGGTGGGCGCAGCTTGTACCTAATTTATCGCTGCTTTCACGGACGATGCATTATCATAGTGGAAATGTAGATACGACTTTTACGAAACGTTCTATACTTTACAATATGTATAGTACGTTCATCAAATGGCGTAGTACTGATCACAAATATGAATTCATGCTTCAATATCATGTGAACGGGCAAGCTCCAGATATGAACCTGTTTGTAAACATCCTCAATACCACTGATCCATTAAACGTAACAATGGGTAATACCAACTTGAAACCATCCTATAAGCACGAATTTATATCACACTTCCTACGTATATATCCGAAAAAGGGTCTGATGTGGTTAATAGAGGCTCAATATATCCCCACTGTTAACGCTATTGCTATGGGCTATACCTACGATAAGGCTACAGGACAGCGAACATTCAGACCAGACAATGTGAATGGTAATTGGCGAGGTCAGCTTGCTTTAGGTGGCGCTGGACCATTGACCAAAAATCGCAAGTTGGATTTTAAAGCTATGGCTGGGTTAAGATATGAGAAGAGTGTCGACCTCATTGGTTTGGCAGGCACGTCTGCAGCTAATAGGAGCATAGTAGAATCGTTAAACTACATTGGTGATTTACAGCTGAACTATAGGCTTGGACAATCTTCTATAGGTTTTATTAGTAAAGGAAACTGGGCACATGTCGATGGCTCTCGTGAAGATTTTGAGGCTTTTAATGTGAGTGATTTCAATTACGGATTAACAGCACAATTACAGTTGCCATGGGATTTCCGACTTGGGACTGACCTGACAATGTACAGTCGCCGAGGTTATTTAGATAAGTCGATGAATAGCGATGATTTGGTGTGGAACGCCCGTCTATCACGCTCATTCTTCAAAGGACAACTTACCTTATTGTTTGATGGCTTCGACATTCTTGGTCAGCTGAATAATGTTACACGGACGATGAATGCACAAGGAATCACAGAAACTTACAGTAATGTTATTCCCCGCTACGTGATGCTACATGCCGTCTATCACTTCAATATCATTCCTAAGAAAAAATGAAAAGTATAAGACTCTTCCAAACTTAGGAGTGATATAGCTTTTACCTTTGAACTTTGAGGTTTGAACTTTGAACTTTATGATTTCCACCGACTACGCATGATACGAAGTACTTTGCAATAAGGCTTCGCGTAATTAGAGAAATTCGTAGTCATTAATGGTTCATATCATAAAGTTCAAACCTCAATGTTCAAACCTCAATGTATAATAATTCGTAGTCATTAATGGTTCAT
>CAKMOD010000110.1 GCA_927910885.1 uncultured Prevotella sp.
TATCTCTTTCGCATTCTACGCCCCTCCCTTTTGGGGAGGGTTGGGGGTGGCTGTTTGCCTTCGTTACATTTCACGCCCTCCCCTTTCGGGGAGGGATGGGGTGGGGCTGCTTGTTTGGTTATCAACTTTTCTTGTTCAGCAGCACATATCCACCTATTCCGCCTAAGATGGAGGCGAGGAAGATACCCAATTTTGCTTGTGTCATCAATAGCTCGTCGGTGAAGGCGAGGGTAGAGATGAACATTGACATGGTGAAGCCGATAGAGGCAAGCATACCTAAGCCCAACAGTGTGCGACGAGTGATGGCACTTGGAAGGGTTGCCCAACGCATTTTCACCATTAAGAAAGTTGCTCCGATAATACCAATCGGTTTTCCTAAGAGCAGACCCAATGTCACTCCGAGTGCTACGTGGGTAGAGAAGATGTCAGATAGACTTAAATCTGTGAAGCTGATACCTGCATTGGCAATCGCAAAGATAGGCATGATCAAGAAGGTAACGATAGGTACCATCTTATGTTCAAGCTGTTGCAGCAAGGGAATTGCAATAGTAGTGTCATGCTGGATATGTGTCAGTACGTCCACCTGTCCCTCCTCCAAGGTTCTCACCTCGTTAGGTTCCTCTTTCTCGAAACGTCTTGTCAGTTTCTTTATACGCTTGAGATAGACCGACTCGTTAATCTTTGCATCGGCTGGAATCATAAAGGCAGCAAGTACGGCAGCAATCGTTGCGTGGATTCCTGACAGCAAGAAGGTTACCCATACACCACCGATACCAAGTGCGGCATAGAAGAATAGGCTCTTAATACCGAGTCTGTTGCCTATAAACATCACTGCAAGAAAGCCCAAACCAAAGAGCAAACTCGCAATAGAGAGTTCGGAAGTGTAGAAGAAGGCGATGATAAGCACAGCCCCAAGGTCGTCTACTATGGCAAGTGTTGTCAGGAAAAGTTTTGCCGAGGCAGGTACTTTATCTCCTAAGAGATATATTACTCCTAAGGCAAAAGCAATGTCAGTTGCCATCGGTATTCCCCATCCCATCGTTTGTGTGGTACCTATGTTCAGACTTAAAAATATCAAGGCAGGTACAATCATACCGCCTATTGCTGCGCTGATAGGTAGAATGGTGTTTCTGATGTCAGCCAGTTCGCCACCGATGAATTCTCTTTTCAACTCTAAACCGACCACAAAGAAGAACATAGCCATTAAGCCATCATTAATCCAATGGTGCAGACTATAATTCAGATAAGGCTCTCCGTTGACGATAAAGCCAACTTCCTGCTCAAAGAAATGGAAATAGCTCTCAGCAATATTGCTGTTTGCCAATATCATTGCTAAGGTGACACTGAGGATCAGAACGATACCTCCTGACTTCTCCCTACCCATAAACAGCTTTATCGGTAGCATCAAATGCTGGTTTAGCTTCTTTTCAACTCGTTGTCTCATAATTTTCTTCTTATCCTTATTTTACAATATATATAATAGGTGAAGAACGCTATAAGCCTTATACAATAAAAGTATATAAAGCCTATGCCCTAAACACTCTTCGATTTAAATGGAATACCCTCGTAAGCCAATATACTTGCGAGGGGGTATTCAGTCTTATCCTTCTTTAGCTTTCAGCTTTCATCCTTTATGGGGAATTTCCTCGTCCTTTCCCCTAACTTCCCTTCTGGCAGTTACCATAAGTTCAGAAATACTAAGGGGTATCTCGGTAATTACTCCCCTCCCTACGGGGGAGGGGCAAGGGGGAGGGGCTGTTTGTCTTCGTTACATTTCATCCCCTCCCCCTTCGGGGAGGGATGGGGTGGGGCTTCTACTACTTCTTCTTCCTCCACTCCATATACCCTGCTCCCGCAATCGCTAAGAGCAAGATAACAATCGCAATGTAAGCGATGGTCTCAGTAGTAGAGATACTTGTTGGGTGGAAGTCGAGTACTACGGTGTGCTTACCCGGCTTCACGCTCACAGCACGGAGGATATAGTTAACACGTCCGAGCTCTGCAGGCTGACCGTCGATAGTAGCTGTCCAACCCGGATAGTAAACCTCAGAGAAGACTACAACACCACCATTCTTTGAGTTGACAGTATATTGCAGGTTGTTAGGCTCATACTTATCGAGCTTCACGATTGCAGTAGAATCGTTCATCTTCGCCTGACCGAGAGCAGCTTCAAACTTCTTATCGGCTACTGCCTCATGGCGCACGTCAATCTTACCCACCTCAGCATATTCAGCGTTGGCATCGTTGACATAGGTGAGCTTGTTAACAAACCATCCGTTGCCCTGTGCGTAAGGGTTCTGTATTGGTGCCGTTGTGCCACCCTGCAGTGGAAGGATAAAGTACTTCGTGTTAAGCATGTTCAGCACTGGGAAGGTCTTCACACCATCCACAGCCTGCATATTACCACCTGCAGCAGCAATCGCCTGCATCGTCTTCTGCATCTCTGGAGCGATGTAAGCATCGATCATCTCCTGATAACGACGGAGCTTTGCAGGGTGATAACCACCGATACTCTTATGGAAGTAAGAAGTCTCGTTCTCGTTGAAAGTGTTTGAAGCAAAGTTCAGCACACGATAGTCGAGGCTCTTGTCCTTATTAATCTCAAGGTCGGCTGCTGTTGGCTGCTGTGGCATATCGCGCTCACTCTTTGGTACGAACATCTCGTCATTGAGGTAACGCTTGTCCACCTGCCACATATCAACGAGGCAAAGCACCAAAAGACCAGCCACCATATAGTCGGCACGCAGCTTCTTCATCTTGTAAGCGAAGAGCAGAGCGAAGCCGATGAGGATAACGATAACCGAACGCCAAGCATCAGAGCTGACCATTGCAGCACGCATAGCGGAGATATTAGCGAGGATTGTTCCTGCCGTATTGCCGTCCATGCCCTGAATGCTATTAATCATCTGGCGTTCCTGATCGCTGACGAATGGACCCATCATGTCTGGGAAAACAGCCACTAAAAGGGCTACACCCGCTGTCAAACCAAGGCTGATATAAGCATACTTCATCTTCTGTCCTAAGAGTTCTGGCTCGTCAACAAGGCGTTTTAAGGTCAGTGCTGCCAAGAGCGGGATGGTGAACTCAGCGATAACAAGGATACTTGCCACCGTTCGGAACTTCGCATACATTGGGATGTAATCGAGGAAGAAGTTGGTGAAGCCCATGAAGTTATGACCCCATGAGAGGAGAACGGATAATATTGTAGCTGCCAACAATGCCCACTTCGTTGTGCCTTTTACCACGAAAAGACCTAAGATGAAGAGGAAAAGCACAAATGCACCGACGTAAACTGGTCCGCTCGTACCCGGCTGTGTACCGAAATACTGTGGGAAAGCGTCGTAGAGCTGTGGAATCATTGACTGTATCTGTGGGTCAACCTTCGACATAGCCGTACTGCTTTGGCTCAATGGAACACTCGCTCCACCCTTTGCATCAGGCACGAGTAAGGTCATCGTCTCATCAATACCATAACTCCACTGCGTGATATAGTCGCGGTCAAGGCCAGAGCTTGTCTGGTTCGCACCATCAGCTTTCAGCAGCTCACTCTTGCCACGCATACTCTCTTTCTGATACTGCCATGTGTGGTAAAGGCTTGATAGATTGATTAAGACACCAATCAATGCCGCTACAGCCAATACGCCCGTAGCCTTGAGGAAACCCGCAAGTTGCTTCTGGCGAACGGCTTGAACGAGATAGCCGATGACCATAAAGAGGATGATAAACAGATAGTAATAGGTCATCTGCACGTGGTTGGCTTTTACTTCAAAGGCGGTGAAGATGGCTGTCACGATAAATCCCGACAAGTAACGTCCTCGATAAGCCAAGACAACACCGGCAATCATTGGTGGAAGATAAGCCAACGCCATTACCTTCCAGAGGTGACCGGCAGCAATGATGATGAGGAAATAGGACGAGAAAGCCCACATGATACTACCCAATGCCGCCAACGACTGTCGGAAATCAAAGGCTCTCAACAGAATATAGAAACCTAAGAGATAGACAAAAAGGAACCATACATTCTCTGGCAACCAAAGGTGATAAGCGTTCATCACCTGCGACAGTCCGTCTGTTGACTGATACGATGGTGACATCTGATAGGTAGGCATACCACCGAAGATGGCGTTTGTCCAGCGTGTTGCCTCTCCTGTACGGTTCTGATACTCTGTCATTTCCTGTGCCGAACCGACACCTGCTGAGGCATCGTGGCGATAGAGAATCTTACCCTGAGTGACTGGTGCGAAGAAGTAAGCGAACGAGATGACCGCAAACAATACGACTACCACTACATCGGGTAGAAATCTTTTCCAAGTTTTCATTCTTATTTAATATTGCTTTTGTCTGACAAATGATTAATCTCTGCAAAGTTACAAAAAACAAAGCACTTACAATATCCAACTTGTAACTTTTTCGTACCTTTGCAGTATGAAAATAGGAATCATCGTTGCAATGGACAAAGAGTTCGAGCAACTTAAAGCAATTCTTTCCAATACCGAGACGGAGCATTTCAACCATAAAGACTTCGTTACGGGACGATTGGGAGAGAAGGAAATCATCCTGCAGCAGTGCGGTATTGGTAAGGTAAACTCTGCCATCGGTGCGGTGGAGATGATTAATCATTACCACCCCGACCTTGTTATCTCAAGTGGTTGTGCTGGTGGAGCTGATACTTCATTGGAGGTTACTGATGTGGTGGTGGCAACAGAGTGTGCTTATCACGATGCCTACTGTGGAGATGAGGTGGCTTACGGTCAGATTATCGGTATGCCTGCTCGCTTCAAGGCTCCTACGGAGTTGATTGAAAAGGCACTGTCGTTGAATAACTTGCCTGATTGTAAGGACTTACACGTCAAGGCTGGACTGACCGTCAGTGGCGAGTGGTTTGTTAACTCACGTGAGAAGATGCAACAGATAATGGACCACTTCCCAGAGGCAACAGCCGTCGACATGGAGAGTTGTTCGATTGCGCAGGTCTGCCACATCTATCAAACGCCTTTCGTTTCCTTCCGTGTTATCAGCGATGTTCCGCTCAAAGACAACAAAGCCAGCCAGTACTACGACTTCTGGGAGCGCATTGCTAACGGCAGCTTTGAGGTGACGAAACACTTTATTAATTTAATTCAGAATTCATAATTCAGATTCATAATTATGATTACCGATGTGGGCTGAGTTTATAGAATAAGTAATTTGTTTACTTATCTGCTAAATTCTCTTACGGAACTAAAGCTATACAGATTTCTTTTTAGCCAACAAAAGCTTAAAGTTCGTGGATAAAACTGAAGCTAACAGTGGTAATCATAATTATGAATTATGAATTGTGAATTATGAATTTTGAATTATAATAGTAATCATAATTATGAATTGTGAATTATGAATTAATAACGGATTTTGAATTATGAATTCTGAATTAAACAAGATTCCTTCTTTTACCATTGACCACGAGCGACTGCTGCGTGGCATTTATGTAAGCCGTAAGGACGAGGTGGGTGGCGAGACCGTTACCACCTTCGATGTCCGTATGAAAGAACCTAATCGTGAGCCAGTGTTGCACGTCGGTGCTATCCACGCTATTGAACACTTGGCTGCCACCTTCCTCCGCAATGACGAGGAGTGGAAAGACCGTGTTATCTATTGGGGTCCAATGGGCTGCCTGACAGGTAACTATCTTATCCTTCGTGGCAGTCTTGAGTCGAAAGATGTTGTCGACCTCATGCGTGGCACCTTCCAATTCGTTGCCGACTTCGAGGGTGAAATCCCTGGTGCTGCCCCACGCGACTGTGGTAACTATCTGCTCCACGACCTGCCTATGGCGAAGTGGGAGTCACGTAAGTTCCTCACTGAGGTGCTGAACAATATCACTGACGCCAACCTCGTTTACCCAGAGAAGTAGTTGACAAGTTGCTTGTAGACAGGGTAATTGTAGACATAGTAACATAGGAACAAAGTTCTTTCGAGTAACAAGTTGACATGTAGATAAGTTGCTTGTAGACAGGGTATGTAAGGACAGAGTAACATAAGAACAAGTTTTTAGTAGACGAGTAAACCAGTTGATAAGTAAACAAGTTATATGATTTGTTTTCTATCAACTGGTTTATTTTTATCTATCAATCAAGCAATAGGTCAACTTGCCTACTCGTCAACTTGTTACTCGAAAGAAACTTTGTTCCTCTGTTACTGTGTCTTATGTACTTTCTTCCTCTATTTATTGTTTACATTATGTCTCTTGTTCTTACTCTGTATTGTAAAGGAATTTCAAATTAAGGGAAATAAAAGGGCGTTAATTGGCTTCTAATTAACGCCCTTTAAGCTTGCAAAAGATGCCCTTTTGAGGTCTTACTAACGCCCTTTTGAAGTCCAATTGAGCACCTTTTGAAAACTAATTTTGCAACTATTTGATAATAAACGACTTACTGAGGTAGCGAAGATGTGTGTTTTTAGCTCTTTTGTCTCTCTTTTTATTGATTATTTTGTTGATATTTTTCTTTGTTTTGCTGTACTAAATTTCATACGGAGATATGGAGTTTATGGCGGTTTATTAAACCCAATCAGTCGATAGATAGCAATATGCATAGTTCTTAATTTCTATGGTATTGTTTCCTGTCCTTTTTCTTTTTTAACGGCACCTTGTTTATCTTTGTAACTTGATGTAGTCTGCTACGTCTTCACCCAAAGCCAAACAATCTACTTGATAATAAAACAAAAGATGTTTAGGCTCTAATAATTCGGTTTGGTTTTAAGACTTTTCGTTTGTCATTTTATATTTCGAAAGAAACTTTTTTTCTGTCTATTCCCGTCTTTTAAGTTAAATTTAAAGTAAATTAAGTGTATGTTTGTTGTAAAAGAGCGAGCTTTGTTAAAAGATTCTTTGTAGTTGTAATTTTAACATTCTATTATTTTCTATATTATAAAATTATTATAAATTTGTCCCTGAAAAAAGTAATTGAGAGCGTTATTAAAAGAACTAAATGGTATTGTTCTTTATTATAATGTATTTAGGTCTTACACTAAGATATAATAGAACTCAAGAAATCATATAAAAAAACAATAAATTAAATTACTCTATTTAAATGAAAAAAAGTTATGTTAGGCCCTGCAGTACATGTGTAGTCGTGGCTGCTGAGCAAGCTATGTTGGCAGGAAGTGAAAAAGGTCTTCGTATTACAAACGAAAACTTTGAAAGGGCGGATCCTATCGTACTCGGTCCTTCTACGGCTGGAGGTGCTAAGAAAAACCCATTTGATTATGATGAAGAGTAAGTAAAACCATTAAAAAAAAGAAAACAAATGAATTTCAAGAAGATTTACGGTCTTATCCTTGGTGTCGTTGCCGCAGGCTTGACATCATGTTCAAGTGATTTGAATAACGAGGAGAAAGCTCCTGTTAGTCCTAATGAGACAGCGAAGCGTACGCTGAGTATTTCTACTGGCGATGCAAAAACTCGTTCAGAAGTTAAGATAGATGCTGATAATAAGTGGGTTACTGGTGATCAGTTTATGGCTTATAACCGCACCTTTACAGGTCCTTCTTCTGAGTCTCGTTTTGGTATTTTAACTGCAAGTAGCACTGGTATAAGAACAACACTTGATGGTGTGATCGCATGTAAGGATAATGACGAGTTAGGCATTTTCTATCCTGGTAGATTCGTTGCTGGACACGATCAGAGTAAAATGCCAGTAATTATGACTGCAAGTTATATCAATGATAATAAGGGCCAAGATGGTTCTAAGGAGAATCTAAAGTACTTTGATTATAGCTATGGAAAAGGAAAGGTTACTGTAATGGTACTTCTGCATCAGGTAGCGTTGATATGAAGAAGTTGTATTCTATCTTAGAGTTAGACTTCACGGCTGGTGGTGTTAAGCTTAAGAATATTAAGAAGCTTGTCCTTTCTAATGTTTATACAGAGGCTGTTTATAATATTCCGAATAATAAGTTAGAAAATTATGAAACAGGTGCTATTAACGTTAATTCACCAGTAGCACTTGAGAAGGTATATGTAGCTATATTGCCACAGGAAGGCTTCAGCCCTACATTTGAAGTATATACTACTGATAATAAGTCATATCGTTTCGCAGTAAACGCTCCAAACTTTAATCTCGTTGCTGCTAAGGTTTATCCTTTCACTGTGCAGGTTAAGGAGTTCACTCCAAATCCTCCATACATTAAAATCGGTGGTGTTAGGTGGGGCAAGTATAACCTCCAGTATTCTACAGGTACTAAAGTTGATGGTTGGGTAGATGGTTATCATCTTGCAGAAAACCCTTGGGATTATTATACAACAGATGATATTAAAACCCCTCTTAATGGGGATCGTGCACCTATGAAGCCTAATCCATTTGACCCTAATAACGTTCAGTTTGATCATTTTAGATGGGGTGATATTGAAAAAGCCTATGACTATAGATATGCTGCTAAAACTCATTTTTGGGATAAAACAAATGATATAAGTGGGGTTGTTAAATCTGATAAAGAATACGGTGATTTAGCTACATATGCTTCTAACGGTAAGTGGAGACTTCCTAAAGCTCAGGAATTTGATAATTTGATGTCAAATACGGCTGAGTATATAGGCTACTATGTAAATGATAAGGGTAATACAATTTATGGTGTATTGTTTGACCCAAATGTCCCTCAAAATCTTAAAAATAAAGTCGTAGATAAGAATAATGTGGTTATTCGTACCTCTAATCAGGCAGGTTACTCACCTATTAGTAAAGATAGGTTACGAAAGTTTGAGAAGTCAGATTTTGAGAGTGCACTCTTCTTCCCAATGGCTGGCGTATATGATGATTATATTCAAATATTCAAGGTAGGAACTGGGGCTGGTTATTGGACGTCGACAAGTTTTTCATCAACACAGGCAAAGGCATTTATGCCTCAAGTCTTTAACAATGGTACTACTACCGAAGTATTTGGTGGTTTAACTAATACTCGACTCCCCAAGAGTAATATGTACAGCATCCGTCCAATCTACGTTGATTAGTAAAACAATTAAGTCTCTTCCCAACTCCCTTCCTCATAGGGTGGGGAGTTGAAAGTAGGAGACTGAGAAAAGATAATAAGCAAAAAGGGAAGATGTAAAAGATAATTTTACGTCTTCCCTTTTTCTTTTGTCTTTTTGTCTTTTGTCTTTTTGTCATTCTGTCTTCTTGTCATTCTGTCTTCTTCTGTCATTCTATCTTGTAAATAAAATTCAAAGGCTGAAAATAAAAGGGCGTTAA
>CAKMOD010000111.1 GCA_927910885.1 uncultured Prevotella sp.
TACACTTTCGTTCTTACATACACAAGAAAATGATTCTTTTTCCTCAAAGAATCGATAAGGATATCGCAGAAGACGACCCTGTTCGTCTTTTAGACGCCTTGGTGGATAATCTTATGTTGGATAATGTCTACAAGCTTTATAAGCCCAGTGGTCGCAAGCCTTATCATCCACAAATGATGCTCAAGGTGATTGCTCCAGTTCCATGATACGTTTACGGCATTTCATCAACTGGTACAAAAGATTCTCATTGTCCTTCGTTAGCCTTTTGTTTTTCTCCATTAGGTTTTCACACTGTTCCTTTATCATTGCTGCTTTATAATCACAGAGGAAAGCTTGAAATTCTGGTGTATAGTTTCCGTCGACCATGTATTTCTCCTGCATGACCTGCAATGCGTGTTCACCACGCATAATTCTGTTGTACTCTGCAACTTTGTTCCTCCTTTTCCGGTCGCCTTTTGACAATTCCCCGTCGCTGTTTCCATAAAGCTCGGCTTCAAGTTCCTCATATCTTTTCCTTAATATCTGATAGTCCTCCTCAAGTCTATGCACGTATTCAGTCCGTTTCTTGTCATATTCCTTGAATTTTTCGATTGTTCTCTCTGTCCAGAATAGTTTTTTCTGTTCTTCGGTGAGCAACTCTCCGTTAACCATGTGTGATTTAAGTTCTTTCTTTTTCATTTTTTTTTACACTGCTTTCTGATTTTTTAATTCTATTCTCGATGAATGTCCCATTCTACACTTATATCTTTACTAAATAAACTTATTATTTCTCTCATTACTTTCACGCATGGGCGTATGCTAGCACCAGAGTATAAATACCAATCATTGTCTATCATTATGTATCGTTCCTCTTGTCCTTTTCTTATTCGCTTCACAAGCAACCTTCTCCCATAAACCTTGATACCAGTGTTCCCTACTCTTTGGATACCTATAATCTCACAAAGCCTCAGCAAAGCCTTAAAGGAACTGTGAAACACCTGCGACTCTCCATTTATTATCAACCTAATATCATATCTGATACTATCATCTACTTCAGATATTTTTGAAACATAACTTGCTACACCAGCAAAATCCTCCATCTTTATTTGCGTACCATCATACCATATATTATTGCTAATGTCTTTACCAAGAGAATATTGCTTAAAATATTCGGCTATACCTAATATAAAATTTGCATAATCTGAAATGTAAAAAGAAGTATCTTTGTATGCCTTTCTCAGATATTCTTTTTTTATAGAATGTATTGTACTATCAAGAATCCTTGTGACGTCTTTTATATCCGTAGCATTACGAAAATCATCCCTATGTTCCTCATCAGTCTTTTCAACTATAAAATGGAATTTACGCATGATGCACAAAATCTGGAATGAGGTTAAGCCGTAATGCTTCAAGTTTTTATCCTTGTAAATACCAAACATTTTTTTTGATTTATAGAATCTCCAATATTTTATCATAAACTCCTATCCTCTCTAAAACTATTCACGTAATCTATTACCTTGCGCACAGCCTCATCAACACGTTTCCTATCGTAATTGATATAATGGTCGGTAACATCCGCCCAAGAATGGCTTAGGCAAGCACAATAGCATCTCTATCAATGCCAATAGTGGATGCTGTTGAAGCAAAAGAATTACGAGCAACGTATGTTGTCATTTGAAAATCATCACCAAATAAAGGGTAATAAATGATTTTGTGCATCTTATCATTCTTATATTTTACCTTTTCAATATGTCCTATTTTTTTTAGGTTATTATTCTAAATATGTTCAAATGAACGATAATCAATTCTTTCAGCCATAGGGAGATAATAAACAATCTTTCCCTTATATTTTTTATTATGTCTAAGGCTTTAGGTTCAACTGGAAGGTCTATTGCATACATATTTTTTCTATTCCTGATAAAACGTCTATTTGTTAGACCTTTGCATAAAAGAAGATCGTTGTCATTGACTCCACATAGATAGAAGTTAAGCATAAACAAATCTTTGTAAATCTCCAATCATGGCTCTATTTCGCAATCTCTAAACATAGTTATCAGTATTTGTTTTTAGACTTTTAGAGAAATAAGACTTGTATCTTTCAAGCCAATCTCTATCAATATTATCAAGATATGCTGATTTATCAAACTCTCTTACGTGTCGATCTGTGCGTGCATAAAGTTCCTTTGTTCCGTCAGTAGCTGCATTCTTCATATACAAATGTATATAGTCAGCAAGGGTTTTAGTTCTACTGCTAACCTTATCAAATACTTCCGAATTAATTTTTGCCTTCAATTTTTATTGTCAGAGCCTATGAAATTTAGAGATATTTCCTCTATCTTTACCAAATACCTACTTAATGCTCCGTTCTTAGCAGCTCTATTCTTTTCTGATTTAGAAAACTCTCGTCCTGTAAAATTCTCAGAAGTTACAAGACCAGTGTTAATAAAAAATCTTCCATTTTCATTTTTAACAGTAATACTTACAGGTATGTTTCCATCCTTATAACGTTTTTTTTCCGTCGCAATATACATGTACATTCATATTATAGTCTTTCTAAATCTTTGAGTACTGATTTGGGTACTGAGATGTGTTATTTATGTTCAAATATACCCAAATATGCCAATCTTTTGTTTAATATTTGCTAAATTGTTGCAAACAAAAAAGAGGGTTGGGTTTGTGTAATCTTTTGTTTTTCAATGTTTTATATCGGTGAGCGGAATACGGGAATCGAACCCGCCTCCCAGGCTTGGGAAGCCCGTGCACTACCGATGTGCTAATTCCGCAAATTGAGCCGATACCCGGACTCGAACCGGGGACCTACGCATTACGAATGCGTTGCTCTACCAACTGAGCCATATCGGCGGTATTGCGTTGCAAAGTTACATCAAAAAAAACAAACAGCCAAATTTTTTGTTTTATGTTTTTGTTATTACTTTTGTTGTAATGCGATATATAATTTGGTTATAAGAAAAGTAAATTATAATGTTAGTTTTATTAATAAAGACTTTTCTTTGACAGAATTAGTTCTTTATAATCTATTGTTTTATGTGTTTTACGTAGTGAATTATGGTATTTAGTTTTGTCTTTTTCATTATTATTGATAACTTTGTATTCAATATTTAATGCACTATAATCACATTATGGTGTATCGGCATAAATTTACATAAATGCCTTCCTCTTTACTTATTTACGATATCGTAGTATAAAAATCTAATTTATTATAACCTTATGAGAAAAATTATTACTCTCTTGTTGTTGGCTGTCACATTGACTGCTGCTGCACAGGATTTTAATCATTATTTTGAGGATGCAACCTTGCGACTCGATTACATCTTTGCAGGTAATGCAAAGCAACAGACTATTGCTGTAGATGAGCTGTCACGTATTCCACGTTGGTATGGTAAACATGAACGATTGGCTGAGGTACCTGTTGAAGGAAATGGTCAGGTTATTGTTCGTGACCATCGTACGCAAAAGGTTATCTATCGTAACTCTTTCTCTACACTTTTCCAAGAGTGGCTAACAAATGATGAAGCACAGAAACCTTCACAGAAGTCTTTTGAGAATGTTTTTCTTGTTCCTTTTCCAAAGGACTCTGTAGATATTACTGTTGAACTACGAAATAATCGTCGTGAGGTGACAGTGTCTATGAGTCATACGGTTAATCCAAAGGATATTCTTATTCGTCACATTGGTGAGCGTTCTGTTACGCCTTATGAAACATTGCAGAAGGCGGCAGATACAACACGTTGCATTCATATTGCATATATTGCGGAGGGATATACAGAAGCGGAGATGGCAAACTTTATAGATGACTGTCGCACTGCAAATGAAGCTCTTTTTGCGCATGAGCCATTTAAGTCATTGCGTCAGCGCTTTAATGTTGTAGCTGTTAAGTCGCCATCTTTGGAGAGTGGTACGTCAGAACCTTCAAAGGGTATTTGGAAGAATACGGCTCTTCATTCACATTTTGACACATTTTATAGTGATCGCTATTTGACAACGCTGCATCTAAAGGAACTGCATGACTGGTTGGCAGGTACACCTTATGAGCATATTATCGTTCTTGTTAATACCGAGAAGTATGGTGGTGGTGGTATTCTAAACTCTTACAACCTTTCTATGGTGCGTAACCCTTATTTTAAGCCAGTTGTTGTGCATGAGTTTGGTCATTCTTTTGCAGGTTTGGGCGACGAATATGCATACGAAAAGGAGCAGATCAATATGTATCCAACAGATGTAGAACCTTGGGAGCCTAACCTTACGACTTTAGTTGATTTCCATGGTAAGTGGGAGAATCTTATTAATAAGAAGACACCAGTTCCAACTCCTCAGCCAGCTGATCTTGATAAAGCTAATGCGCGTCATGATAAGTGGAAAGTAGGTGCTTACGAGCCTGCTGGTTATTCACAGCATGGCGTTTATCGTGCATACCCAGACTGCCGTATGCGTACGAATATGCATCCAGAATTCTGTCCTGCTTGTAACTTGGGTCTGACAAAGCTTATTAAGTTTTATACGGGAGAGTAGGAGAGTTTTTGTTTAGCTCGCAACCCCTTTAATAGGAAATCCTAACACTGCTTATGTATTCTTTTCAGAATTGTTCTGGGAATACATAAGCAGTTTTGTACATAAGAATTTGCTAATATCTTGTATTGTTTTTACACTTAGCACCATTGGTGTTTACCAACAGCACAACGTGTGCTAAGCACCAACACAATGTGTGCCGAGCAATAGTACAATAATTTAATGTGGGATTTTAGGGTGGATATTATGCTTGTTATAATGAATATTTAATGCACTAAAGGATAATACGGCTTACTGGAAAGCTTTCACGAAAAGAGGTGTACCAAATCATTGGCACACCTCTTTTGTGTATAGTATCTTTTGTATGTCTTATGCTTAGTAAGCGAAGAGAGGATAATCCTTCATAGTCTCGTTCACTTTCTCACGTACACGCTTGATAACCTGCTCGTTCTCTGGATCTGACAATACCTCGTCAATGAGGTCTGCACAGAGTAGCATCATATCCTCCTTACAACCACGTGTTGTCATAGCAGCTGTTCCAAGGCGTAGACCGCTGGTCTGGAAAGCAGAACGCTCATCGTATGGCACCTTGTTCTTGTTGGCTGTGATGTCTGCAGCAACAAGTGCATTCTCGGCAACCTTACCAGTAAGGTCTGGATACTTCTGACGTAGGTCAAGGAGCATAGAATGGTTGTCTGTGCCACCGCTAACAATGCTAAAGCCTTTCTCAACAAGTGCTTGAGCGAGAACAGAAGCATTCTTCTTCACCTGCATAGCATATTCTTTCCAACTTGGCAGAAGGTTCTCACCGAAGCCTACAGCCTTAGCTGCAATCACATGCTCCAATGGTCCACCCTGGTTTCCAGGGAATACTGCAGAGTTTAAGAGCATAGACATTGGTTTCAATTCGCCTTTCTTAGTTGTCAAGCCCCAAGGGTTATCGAAGTCCTTGCCCATAAGGATAATACCACCACGAGGACCACGAAGTGTCTTGTGGGTTGTTGTAGTAACAATATGTGCATACTTTACAGGGTTATCGAGCAGACCTGCAGCGATAAGACCCGCAGGGTGAGCCATATCAATCAGCAGTAAAGCACCAACCTCGTCAGCAATCTGGCGCATACGCTTATAATCCCACTCACGGCTGTAAGCAGAACCACCACCGATGATAAGCTTTGGCTTGTGTTCACGTGCAAGACGCTCCATCTCGTCATAGTCAACACGACCTGTTTCAGGATTCAGCGTATAGCCTACATGGTTATAAAGGATACCAGATGTATTCACCTCACTACCATGAGAGAGATGACCGCCCTGGTCAAGGTCGAGTCCCATAAAGGTGTCGCCTGGCTTTAATACGGCAAGCAACACAGCTTGGTTAGCCTGTGCGCCAGAGTGAGGCTGCACGTTGGCATATTCAGCACCAAAGAGCTGCTTAACACGCTCAATAGCAAGCGTTTCAACTTGGTCAACCACTTGACAACCACCGTAGTAGCGTTTGCCAGGATAACCTTCAGCATACTTGTTAGTTAGGTAAGATCCCATGGCTTGCATTACTTCGTCACTGACGAAATTCTCTGATGCAATCAGCTCCATGCCTTTGAGCTGGCGCTTGTGTTCCATCTCAATAAGGTCAAAAATTTCTTGGTCTCTTCTCATGTGTATTGAATGTTTATAGGGAATCATTTTCAACAAACTAATCCCTGGTTAGTGATACGCTGCAAATATACGAATTAATGTTCTAACTTGCAAGTGTATCAAAAAAATAATGTAACTTTGCATTTACAACAGTTTGTCTGCTGTTTACTCGTATTATTACGATGATGTGTAGAAAGTATTAATTGACAATATATTACAATATTATATATGAAGCTAAAAGAATTATTTCAAGCTTACGAGTTTGATGAGATTTATCCTCAGATAGGACTTATGTTTCCTAAAGGTCGCCATTTGCGTGCGCAGTTTGGTAATGCATACAATTTATTGCTAACGCTTAATCCTGTAGCATCGAAGAAGCAGATTCGTTATCAGTTGATGGAAGATCCTGATACAAATGAGATGTTCTTTGGTGCAGATGATCATGACTTTGATGGTCCGTGGGAAGTTCTTCTTGGCAAGGAAGTCAAGAAAGAACCAAAGGTTGATCTTACAAACGAAGAACTGGTTGCTAACTGCTTGTTGAATACAGTTTTAATCGGCCGTCATCCTCGTTCATTTGAGAAGGATTATCAAACTATTGTAAAGTAGAAGACAGTTGACGATTCGGTAAGTTATCGAGTTGATATGTAAACGAGTTGACAAGTTGCTTGATAGCAAGGATTTAATTCCTTTTACTCATTGCAACTTGTCAACTCGTTTTATTTATCAACTAATAAGTTCGTATAATTTTGATTTATTAAGTAACTTGTCAACTATTAGCTTTTAATATATTATGTCAAGTAACTTGTTTACTTGTCAACTTGTTTACTCGTAAAATTATCGACTAAATTATGTCAAGTACCTTGTTTACTTGTCAACTTGTTAACTCGTTAACTCATCACCATTATCTTAGCCTCTAATCATTGTAATAATCATCTTGAACTTCTCAGGTGCATTTACAGAGTGAGGTGCACCACTTGGAATGATAAAGCTTTCTCCAGCATTGATTACATGCTTAACATTTTCAACGGTCAGTTCCATCTTTCCATCAACAACCTGAATGAATGCATCGAATGGTGCTGTATGCTCTGAAAGTCCCTGACCAGCATCGAAGCTAAATAAGGTTACACTTCCTGCATTACTATGTACTAATTCTTTACTTACTACACCACCTTCTGCATAGTCAATTACATTGTTTGAAGTGAAAATAACTCCTTTTTCTACCTTAGCCATGTTTTTATCTCCTTTATTTAATTTATAATACTTTGTTTTATCTTTCTATGATAAGTATAACAAAGTTAGTGCCAAGTTGGAAAGTGGGAACAAATGTTACTTTTTAGCTTGTTTGTAGTGTCATAGATATTTGTTATTGGAAACTTATTTTATTTATCTGACTTTTAGTGTAATATTGATTTTATTTTCATTCATTTCCATTTCTCTAAAAACTTTTTGAATGCTTAGTGATACCCAAATATAATTCACATCCTGCATGAGGTATTTTCCCCAGAACATTTTTGCTGTCACTACTATCATTTAAAGTAGTTTGCTAATACATTAGCTTACAGTGAGTTTGCATGTAATGTTAAAAGTGACAGCAAATTAAAAAATAAAATTATTCTTGTTAGAAGTGTAATAGTTTCTCACTTGTTAGTGATATTTTATCGGTCTATGAATAGGAAGAATCCTTATTTTTCCTTTACGGTAATGTTACGTTTTAATCCTTCAAATTTAACTCGCTTAACTGCTGAGCCTTTAAACAAACGTTGATATTCTTCTATCGTTAGGTTATGCCATTCCTCTTTACTCATACAGAGAAGCTCTGGTTTAGGTTGGAGAGCTGGTTCTGTATTAGGTGTAGCAAAGCGATTCCAAGGGCAGGCTGTTTGGCATCGGTCACAACCATAGATTGTATCACCCATGTGTTTTTTGCTTCATCAGATAACTCTCCTCGGTTTTCTATCAACTGATATGATAGACAGCGTTCGGCATGGAAATCTTCATTAGGGATAATAGCTCGGGTTGGGCAGGCATCAATACAACGATGGCAGTTCCCACAGCGGTTAGACATAGGTTCATCATACACATCAACATCAAAGGGTAAGAATATCTCGCCCAAGAAGAACATTGAACCTGCATGTGGAATTATGAGTTGGTGATTACGTCCCACCCATCCAAGTCCAGCTTTTTGTGCCCAGTAGCGTTCAAGAACTGGGGCTGTGTCGCAGAAGCAACGTATAGAAGGTTCTTCCCCTTCTTTTTGTTGGGGGAGTTGCCATCGTTCTGTTATCTGCATAGCTAACTCTCTCATCTTTTGCTTCATCAGGTCATGATAGTCCTGACCTAGTGCATAGGCTGCTATCTGGTACTCACCTTCAGGCATTTGTTGAGAGGGGGCATAGTTTAGAGCAAGCGATACGATGCTACGAACACCAGGGACAAGGAGGCGTGGGTCAAGGCGTTTCTCCAAATAGTTTGTCATATATGCCATTGATGCCTCTTCTCCGTTTTCTAACCATCTCCGATATTTCTGTGCTATTTCTTCGTCAACAGGTGCTGCTTTTGCTATTCCACAAGCAAAGAATCCCATAGAGCGAGCCAAGGACTTAATTGTTGATGACTGAACAACAGTAGGATTCTCTTTATGCATAATGGGAGTGAAAGCGTCTATTGATGACATAAGATGAGATTAAGAGCCTTTTCATGCATCTTACGTTGTAAGTACAAAAGGCTTGGAGAGATAATATTCAATGGTAAAACACCATATTACACCAGAAGGTGGTTACCCTTTTATTTCAAATATTATTGAGATATGATAGTTATTTCTTAAAAAGTTTCAGCTGGGTCATCAGGGAACACTTTGAACTCATAGCCTTGATCTTTAAGCCATTGCAATGACTCAGGAAGCGCAGTGCGAAGCTTATCAATACTTTTTAGAGAATCATGGAAGGTAATGATAGATCCGTTACGAGTATATTTCTTTATGTTATTTACAACGTCTGCAGCTGTTAACCATTTAGAATAATCGCGTGTTACAAGGTCCCACATTACAACGCGATAGTTCTGTTTTACCCACCAATATACTGTATGACGTAACCATCCGTGAGGAGGACGAAAGTAAGGGGTTTTGAGTAGGGCATCAGCCTTAGTTACATCTACGGCATAGGTTAAAGTCCAGTGCCTGAAAGAACCAAGGTGATGATAAGTATGATTGCCTACCTTATGTCCACGCCGTATCACTTCCTCATAGATTTCAGGATGTTTCCTTACATTATCAGCAACCATGAAGAACATGGCTTTTGCATTGAATTGGTCAAGTATGTCGAGAATAAGAGGCGTAGCCTCAGGTATTGGTCCATCATCAAAGGTGAGATAGACGGAATGGTCGTTCTTATCCATACGCCAAAGAGCGTGTGGATAAAAGATACGTAGCCAGCGTGCAGGTTGTTCTATTAGCATATTATTCGATACATCCCTAAAGCTCTTCTCAAAGATAGAGAAAGAAGCAGTTTATCCTTTATTCTTACCCAATTCTATCCAACTATTGTATCTATTAGCCAAGAATCATAGAGGGATAGGATAAAGTAAAAAGCCAGAGTTTGGCTGTCTTTTATGACAACCAGATTCTGGCTTTTAGTTTTAAATATCTGTATAGGATTTCAATAATCCTACATCAATGCACCACCTCGATTTTCAAATCTTGCAAAGAGATTTTGAAGTTGAGTTGCATGTTTGTTAGCCCATGCATTATCAATCTTTTCATTTTCATTGACAAGATTCATCATAATCTGGAAATTCTTCTTACATTCACTCTGTGACATATTGAAGAGACGAGGATTAAGACTCAAATAGTAGTTAACATACTGAAGAGAAATCTTCCACAACTTATCATACATCTTACGTGCCTTAACCTTCTGACCCAGCAATGCGTAAGCACGTGCAATGTCACTTGAACCGCTCATGTAGTTGATAGGTACATTATAGTTAGGAATTTCCTTCTCGACCTTCTGCAGTACCTTCAATGCTTTTGCGTTTTCACCCTTTGCAATGAGGTGGAGTGCAAGCTCAGCCATTTCACGACGGTGTGTATAGCACATACGAGCTACAGTCTCGTCGATGTATATTCCTGGCTTGCTGAGACCGCCCCACTTGAAGCGATTCATCATCACATCGTATGTTTTCTCTGTATCGAAATTACGCATGTTTAGCCCAAGTGAGTTTGGATCTGCCATTGTTGAGAATGGAGTGATACGATTAACAAGGCCTTCCTGAATGAAGTTCTCGCCTAAGTTCATGAAGTTCTCTGCACCAACAGTTACTGCTACATAGAGAGGACGTGTCCAGTTACAGTTAGCAATCATTTCAAGCATCATTAAGTCATTCTTGTACAATGCTTGTTTTCCTGCCAATGAGATAACCATGCGGTCTGGAATTGAATCACCAGGACGCATCATACCACTGCGACGTACAGCCTCCTTATCGATAGTCATGTAGATTGTATCGGTTGGGATGACATGTGTCTCAGCATTCTTTGAGCGTACCCAATACTTGAGAATATTCTTCAGCTCAAATGGGTCGTCACCAAACTGTGCCTTTGCAGAGGCTGGGTCCTGCTGATAGAACTCTCTAATCTGCTGCTTGAACTCTGGTTGAATCTGAACATACTCATTTGTACCACTTACATAATCAAGGCGTGGCCATGAGATTGGTACACTTGGTGAGTTGTATGCAGGACGGCGCATTTGATCAATGTACCAGTCTGTCTGCAGATAAGAAAGGTTGCAGACACGTGTATCCGTGCGTACTCCCTCAACTTCCTGATTGTACCAAAGTGGGAAGGTGTCGTTATCACCATTAGTGAAGATGATTGGATTACCCTCCTGCTGTAATGAATTAAGGTAGTTCTGACCAAAGTCACGGCAAGTATATCGGCCTGAACGATCGTGGTCGTCCCATGTCTGAGATGCCATCTGGATAGGAACAAGTAGACAGACAAGTGAAATGACAGATGCAGACAACACTGGTGCAACCTTCAGTTTACGTGCCCAGTCGTAAAGTGCTAATACACCTAAACCACACCAGATAGCGTATGCATAGAATGAAGCAGCATAAGCATAGTCACGTTCACGTGGCTGACTTGGTGTCTGATTCAGGTAGATAACAATGGCAAGACCAGTCATAAAGAACAAGAAGAAAACAACCCAGAACTGCTGTATACCACGCTTTCCACGCCATGCCTGCCAGAAAAGACCAAGCAGACCGAGTAATAATGGTAGGCAATAGAATACGTTGTGTCCCTTGTTTGTTTTCAACTCATCTGGTAACAAGTTCTGGTCACCATAGAGAGCATTATCAATAAATGAGATACCGGTAATCCAGTTACCATGTTCTGGTTCACCATTACCTTGTATATCATTCTGACGTCCTGCAAAGTTCCACATAAAATAGCGCCAGTACATGAAGTTACACTGGTAAGAAAGGAAGAACTTCATGTTTTCCCATTGAGTAGGTATCTTCACACCATCAACATCATGACCTGTTATACCACCCATCCACTGTTCGTAGAGACCTGCGTAGCCTGGGTTGTGCATACGTGGGAAGAACATATTCTGCTCAAATACCTGTGTTGCCTTATGACGAACAATGAAGTAAGAGTCTTTCTCGTCTTTAGACGCTTTCTCCTTACGCTCATAGACCGGAGCACCCTCATCAAACTTATAGTGCATACCGTCTTCTGCAACAGCAGGCTGACTTGAATATGCCTGTCCGTAAAGCAATGGACGGTCACCATACTGATCACGACTCAGATAACTACCCAAAGTAAAGATATCCTCAGGTGAGTTCTGGTCCATTGGTGGGTTTGCTGTTGAACGAATAACGATTACAGCGTACGAAGAATAGCCGATAAACAACATCAGCATACAAAGTAGGGCAGTGTTCTTTATACGTGAAGAAACAAGTGCTACACGCTGTTTCTTACCATCCTTGTTAAATGGACGCTGCCACTGGAGCAATACATAAACAATAGCAAGTACAACAATACCTGTAAAGAATGCTGTCCAGCCATAGCCATAGAAAGGTATACCAATCAGTGCAAAAGCAGCTAAGAAAGCTATATTCTGACGGTGTGAACTCTTATCTTGATATGTCTCATAAATACCCCAAACAAAAGAAGCGATTAGTAAAGCTATATATACTATCGTACCTGTGTTGAATGGCATACCAAGTGTGTTAGTAAAGAATAGCTCAAACCAGCCACCTACAGTGATAATACCTGGAACAACACCATAGAGAACGGCTGCAACGAGGATTACTGAGAGGAGCAATGCAAAGAGTGAACCCTTCAAGTTTGCATCTGGCACCTTTTTATAATAGTAAACCAATGCGATAGCTGGAATACAAAGGAGGTTGAGCAGGTGCACACCAATGGATAAACCTGTCATATAGGTAATCAGTATCAACCAACGGTCAGAATGAGGTTTGTCTGCATTATCTTCCCATTTCAATATAAGCCAGAATACAACTGCTGTAAAGGCTGATGAATAGGCATATACCTCGCCCTCAACTGCTGAGAACCAGAAAGTGTCACTGAAAGTATAAATCAGTGCACCAACAAGGCCTGCACCTTCGATGGCGATAGTTTTTGCAAGTGAAGGAGTTTCACCATCACGCACAATCAGTCTACGTGAGAGGTGGGTAATGGTCCAAAACAGGAACATGATACACGTTGCAGAAAGCAATGCGCTCATTGTATTGACCATGCGTGCTACCTCTGTTGGGTCGCTTGCAAAATGTGAGAAGAGATTGGCTGTAAGCATGAAGAACGGTGCCCCAGGAGGATGTCCAATCTCCAGTTTATAGCCTGTTGTAATGAATTCGGGACAGTCCCAGAAACTGGCTGTCGGTTCAATTGTGGAACAATAAACGAAAGCTGCAATAAAGAATGCAAGCCATCCGACGATATTGTCCACCAGTCTGAATTGTTTCATTTATACGATTAGAATTTACTGTCTACTCATCTTTCTCGGATAAGCAGAGATATTTATTTCGAAATAATCACTGCAAAGATAATAATATTAATCAAAACAACATAAAGAGAGTGGAGAAATTATAGTAAAATGTGATGAAAAGAACATGACTAACGTTTGGAATTGACTTTATTTGCTTGGGTTAAAGCATAAAGATAAGATTATGTAAATGTGTTTTTTGAAGTTTTACACTCGAATAGAAAGATTATTTTACACATCTTACAAGAGTATTTTTTATTTTAAGTTGCTGTCACTTTTAACATTTTATGTAATACCACTGTAAACTAATAAGTTATATGATGATTTTGGATGACAGTAGTGACAGTAAAATTAATTTTAGAGAAATACTTTGTTCTCTGAATACAGAAGTTGGGCGCATTAAAGTGCATTCGGTTAATATGGATATACCAATAAGTTTTAGGGAAGCGCAAATGATTGTGTTTAAGAAGGATGATTAAACTATTCGAAAGTTTGAGATGAGTATTCATTCTTTTACATCTTGATATAAGTTTGCATATAGAAACTTTAAAATACTTGTAGTGTTGCTTAGCACATATTGTGCTGTTGGTAAGCACCATTGGTGCGAAGTACTAACACCATTGGGATGGAGTACTTTTCACTTAGCTATAAGTTGTCAAATTGGACTGGAGTGATAAAAAAACAAAGGGTATGGTTGTCTTGCTGTCAAAGGATGCACGAAGTAGCAGTTTGTAGCCCAATACACATCTGCCTCTTACATGATTGAAAACACGACTAATACCCTGCATTCTCACGCTATTCTCCCCAAGCATGGTGTCATCTATAATAAAAGGCGAGATAACAAGTGACTGATGCCAAACTTGCCAAAAAGATGAAATAAATCATCACTCATTCGAGTTTTTAACACTCAAGAGTTTGGATAACTCGCTTATTTTCTTTATTTTTGCTTCCATAATAGTTTTGTTGTCTTGTCTTTAAAATTAGTTGTTTAGCATTACTAATTTACAAAGAAAATTCGACAAACTGTTTTTCTATCTTATTTATTAGGGTGGGAAACTTTAGCAACTAATTATGAAGAAAAAACTTCTAAGTGTTGGTATTGCATTCTGTTCAATAGTGGCAATATCCTTAGCTGCTCTAAATGGGAGGGTAAAGTCTTATTCTGGAGTTAGCCTGGCTAATCTTGTAAGTACGACTGAGGTGAATGCAGAGTGTGCACAAGGCTCAGACTGGTTTGCAAGCGGAAA
>CAKMOD010000112.1 GCA_927910885.1 uncultured Prevotella sp.
TTCCGAGAGGTTTTCAGCCATACCAAATGTCCATTAACGCCAAAAATTTACCATCTTATTCAGCTAATATATAGCTGAATAAGAATGAGTTGCGAGTAAAATTACAAGCTCACAACACTACGGAAATGTTATTGTAAAATACTACCACATGGTAAACATTTCCCACATTAGATTGTCATTAATACATTACTTTAAGTATGATTAATGACAACCAAAAGTTTTTTATCCCCTTTATTAATAAAATTCTGTAGCCCAGCACATGTGGTGCTGAGGGCAAACACCACTCGTGTTAAGAGCAAACACCATTCGTGCTAAGAGCTAATACAGTACAAAACAAGGCTTGATTTCACTTCATATATCCTTGTAGTAAGCAATTGTTTGACTACAAACATTATCTATCCTTATGAACTATATGAAGGTGATAATGTGACCCATCATAATCTATTCGCATCATTCTGTCATGAAGTTCTTCCCAAGCAGACAAAGATAAGGCTACATGTCCCATCGTACGTCTTAAATTAATTTCCACAACAGGATGAAGCATAAAACCTTCTTCAGCCGCAACAACCATCATATCCACACCCAACGGACCATTATAAACACCTCTCAATCTACTGGTAAGTAACTTTACCAAAGTCATTATTACCTCACTTAAAAGGTCATTAGACACATAAGCTGACAAGATAGACTGCTTCTCTTCTTCACCTGCAAGACTATTACCAACATACGCTCCACTAACGGTATGAAAGACTGATAAGCCAGTATAATGAACACCTTCCGTATCAGAATAAAACTCCACACCGAAGTCCTTCACCTTATTATAATGAGGCTCTATCATAATTCCGCCTTGCGTCTTTATTACATTCTTAGACCAATTAGCCAAAGCTGCATCTAAAACTGTATCAACATAACGCACTCCTCTCCCACTACTACTCCAAGGAGCCTTTATAACAGCCTTACCAATTTTCTGAAGAACACTTTCTAAATCTACAATACTATTAATATAGGATGCCTTACCAAGTAAAATCGGATTAGAAAGTTCTTTCTGCACATCCCTCAGAACTGCAGAAGAAAATTGACGATTACTAAGCTGACGTATACCTGCAAGTATCTTATCTTCAGGAAGTACAGAAGCCTTAACACCCAGTTGACCCAGCTGAAATTTAACAGACGAGTCCCACCCCCACGGCATCACATTATCTATCTGCTCAGACAGACGTTCCACATCATTTCTATCTACAAATTGCACTTGCTTACCATAACGTTGGAGCCGGAGAGCATGCTGCTGAGCAGAACTCACGTTCTCAACAAGCACATAGTCACCTTCCTCTGCCCAAAGAATAGGCAAATAATCTAAATCATGCCGCAACTGCCTACCTGCATGTGGAGCTGTAAAGTACTTGTTATCATAAGCTAATGCTATATCGTGTTCGGGATTAAATACATGTAATGTCATTGAATTCTTTTGTTAATGCTGTGCAAAGGTACATCAAACCAAATATAACACAAAATAAAAACAAAAAAAACATTTTTTGCTATGTATAGTTTGCAAATTAAAGAAATTAATAGTAACTTTGCATGTGGATAATATATATAACGGGAACAAGATGGACGCATTCTTTCGCACGCATACTTACTTGGTGGAGCATGTAAATGCCCCAGTGCGTCGTCGTCTCATGGATGAAATTAATTGGGACGACCGGCTCATCGGCATCAAGGGTACGCGAGGCGTAGGTAAAACGACCTTCCTCCTACAATATGCCAAAGAGCACTATGGCGCTACTGATCGCCAATGCCTTTATATAAACATGAATAACTTTTACTTTCAAGGCAGAGGTATAGCAGACTTCGCAGGCGAGTTCTATCGCCACGGTGGAAAAGTCTTGCTGATTGACCAAGTATTCAAACAGCCAGATTGGAGTCATGAACTTCGTCAATGTTATGACAATTATCCAGAGTTGAAGATTGTCTTCACTGGTTCAAGCGTCATGAGACTGAAAGAAGAGAATCCCGAACTTAATGGTATTGTAAAGAGCTATAACCTTCGAGGCTTCTCTTTCCGTGAGTATTTGAACTTACAAACCAATCAACAATTTGAGCCTTACACACTAAAGGATATCATAAACAACCATGAGGAGATTACAAGACAAATCCTCTCAAAGGTAAGTCCGATGAAGTTCTTTGCGGACTATATTCATCATGGCTTTTATCCCTTCTTCTTAGAGCATCGTAACTTCTCAGAGAATCTACTGAAGACGATGAATATGATGACAGAGGTAGATATCCTTCTCATCAAACAAATAGACTTGAAATATCTGACCAAGATTAAAAAGTTATTTTACCTTCTTGCCTTGGAAGGTCCTAAGGCTCCAAACATCAGCAACCTTGCTAAAGATATCAATACCAGCCGTGCTACGGTAATGAATTATATCAAGAATCTTGCTGATGCACGACTTATTAACCTTGTTTATCCTGTTGGGCAAGAGTTTCCAAAGAAGCCAGCAAAGGTAATGCTGCAGAACTCTAACTTGATATATGCCATCTATCCTATCCAGCTTGATGAACAGCAACTCATGGAAACATTCTTTGTGAATGCGTTGCAAGAGGTATGCTCAGTAAATGAAGGTAATAAACAAGGCACATATATTATCAATCAAAAAGAAAAGTTTAAGGTATGTGATACTGGAAAGACCAAAAAGCGATTTAGCACAGACACAACCTATACTATATATAATACTGAGGTGGGAAAAGACAATCAAGTACCACTTTGGCTAATAGGTTTCCTATATTAGGCAAGACCAAAAACATTATAACAATATTCATTTAATAAATTTCAAAATGGCTAAAGAAAAGAAGTTTATCACTTGTGATGGTAACGAGGCCGCTGCTCACGTGAGCTACATGTTCTCTGAGGTAGCAGCCATCTATCCTATCACTCCATCATCTCCAATGGCTGAGCACGTAGACGAGTGGTCAGCACGCGGACGTAAGAACCTTTGGGGTCAGACAGTAAGCGTTCAGGAGATGCAGTCAGAGGGTGGCGCAGCAGGTGCCGTACACGGTTCACTGCAGTCTGGTGCTCTCACAACAACCTTCACCGCATCACAGGGTCTTCTCTTGATGATTCCTAACATGTACAAGATTGCTGGTGAACTTTTGCCATGTGTATTCAACGTTTCAGCACGTACACTCGCAAGTCACGCTCTTTGTATATTCGGTGACCACCAGGACGTAATGGCTTGCCGTCAGACAGGCTTCGCTATGTTCTGTTCAGGTTCTGTTCAGGAGGTTATGGACCTCTCTGCAGTTCCTCACCTTGCTACATTGAAGACATCAGTACCATTCATCAACTTCTTCGATGGTTTCCGTACATCACACGAGTATCATAAGATTGAGTACATCGATGCAGAGGATATTCGTCCATTAGTTGACGAGGAGGATATCAAGCGTTTCCGTGACCGTGCTATGTCACCAGAGCGTCCAGTTGTTCGTGGTACAGCTGAGAACCCAGAGACATTCTTCACACACCGTGAGGCATCTAACAGTGCTTACGAGAATGTAGCAGAGGTTGTTGAACACTATCTCGGCGAAGTATCAAAGATTACTGGCCGTGAGTATCATCTCTTCGATTACTATGGTGCTAAGGATGCAGAGCACATCATCATCTTGATGGGTTCAGCTACTGAGGCAGCTCGTGAGGCTATCGACTACTTGATGTCTCAAGGTAAGAAGGTTGGTATGGTTGCTGTACACCTTTATCGTCCATTCTCTGTTAAGCACTTACTCGCTGCAGTTCCAAAGTCTGTTAAGCGCATCGCTGTTCTTGACCGTACTAAGGAGCCAGGTGCAGAGGGTGAGCCATTGTACCTCGATGTTAAGAGCGCATTCTACGATGTTGAGAACAAGCCATTGATCGTTGGTGGTCGTTATGGTCTCGGTTCTTCAGATACAACACCAGCTAAGATTATCGCTGTTTATGACAACCTCGAGTTGCCAGAGCCAAAGAACCACTTCACAGTAGGTATCGTTGATGACGTTACCTTCACTTCTCTCCCAGAGGTTGAGGAGATTCCATTGGGTGGTGAAAGTACTTACGAGGCTAAGTTCTACGGTCTTGGTGCTGACGGTACCGTTGGTGCTAACAAGAACTCAGTAAAGATTATCGGTGACAACACCAATAAGTACTGTCAGGCTTACTTCTCATACGACTCTAAGAAGTCTGGTGGTTTCACATGTTCTCACCTCCGTTTCGGTGACAACCCAATCCGCTCTACATATCAGGTAAATACTCCAAACTTCGTTGCTTGTCACGTTCAGGCTTACTTGAACATGTACGACGTTACACGTGGTTTGCGTAAGAATGGTACATTCTTGTTGAACACTATCTTTGATGGTGAGGAGCTTGTACACTTCATTCCTAATAAGGTAAAGCGCTACTTCGCTAAGAACAATATCACCGTTTACTATATCAATGCTACAAAGATTGCACAGGAGATTGGTCTCGGTAACCGTACCAACACTATCCTCCAATCTGCATTCTTCCGTATTACAGAGGTTATTCCTCTCGACCTTGCAGTTGACCAGATGAAGAAGTTCATCGTTAAGAGTTACAGCAAGAAGGGTCAGGATATCGTAGACAAGAACTTTGCTGCTGTTGACCGTGGTAACGAGTACAAGCAGTTGGCTGTTGACCCAGCTTGGGCTAACCTCTCTGATGACGATGCTAAGGCAGACGATGCACCAGCATTCGTTAAGGAGCTTGTTCGTCCAATGAACGCACAGTCAGGTGACCTCTTGAAGGTTTCTGATTTCGTTAATCATGGTACTGTTGACGGTACATGGTCAGTAGGTACAGCTGCATTCGACAAGCGTGGTGTTGCTACCTTCGTTCCAAAGTGGGATGCAGAGAACTGTATCCAGTGTAACAAGTGTTCATACGTTTGTCCTCACGCTTGTATCCGTCCATTCGTATTGGATGAGGCAGAGAAGGCTAACTTCAACGAGGAAACCCTCGACATCATCGCTCCAAAGCAGCTCAAGGGAATGCAGTTCCGTATTGAGGTATCAGTTCTCGACTGTACAGGTTGTAGCAACTGTGCTGATGTATGTCCAGGTAAGAAGGGTAACAAGGCTCTCTCTATGACTCAGTTCGTTGCTGGAGAGGAAGAGGCTACCCATCGCGCAGCTAACTGGGATTACCTCGTTAAGAACGTTAAGACTAAGCAGCATCTCGTTGATATCAAGTCTAACGCTAAGAACTCTCAGTTCGCTCAGCCATTGTTCGAGTTCTCTGGTGCTTGTGCTGGTTGTGGTGAGACTCCATACGTTAAGCTCGTTTCACAGCTCTTCGGTGATCGTGAGATGATTGCTAACGCTACTGGTTGTTCTTCAATTTACTCAGCTTCAGTACCATCAACTCCTTACACGACTAACGAGGATGGTCATGGTCCTGCATTCAATAACTCACTGTTCGAGGACTTCTGTGAGTTTGGTATGGGTATGGCTATGGGTAACAAGAAGATGCGCGAGCGTATCGCTGTGCTTCTTAACGATTCTATGGCTAACGATCATACACCTGCTGAGTTCAAGGAGGCTGCACAGGAGTGGCTCGACAACATGGAGGATGCTGATGCATCAAAGGTTGCTGCTGCTAAGCTGAAGCCATTAATCGCTGCTGGTGCTGAAAAGGGATGCCCTGTATGTGCAGAGTTGAAGACTCTCGACCACTATCTCGTTAAGCGTAGCCAGTGGATTATCGGTGGTGATGGTGCTTCTTACGATATCGGTTACGGTGGTCTCGACCACGTTATCGCTTCTGGTGAGGATGTTAACATCTTGGTTCTCGATACTGAGGTTTACTCTAACACGGGTGGTCAGAGTTCTAAGGCTACTCCACTCGGTGCTATTGCTCAGTTCGCAGCTAAGGGTAAGCGTATCCGCAAGAAGGACCTCGGTTTGATGGCAACTACATACGGTTATGTTTACGTAGCTCAGATTGCTATGGGTGCTGACAATGCACAGACATTGAAGGCTATCCGTGAGGCTGAGGCATATCCTGGACCATCACTCATCATCGCTTACTCTCCATGTATCAACCATGGTTTGAAGGTGAAGGGCGGTATGGGTCGTAGCCAGGCTCAGGAAGCAAATGCTGTTGCTTGTGGTTACTGGCAGCTCTGGCGTTACAACCCACTGTTGGCTGAAGAGGGTAAGAACCCATTCTCACTCGATTCTAAGGAACCAGAATGGGATAAGTTCCAAGACTTCCTTCACAGTGAGGTTCGTTTCCTCTCTGTCCTCAAGGCTTATCCAAATGAGGGCGAGGAGCTCTTCAAGGCTTGTGAGGATATGGCTAAGCTCCGTTACAAGAGCTATGTTCGCAAGACTCAGGAAGACTGGAGCGAGGAGGCATAATCGCCTAACGCACAGATTAAACGGATATAGTTAAAACACTATATAACATATGTAAAGAGGCTTCTTCATTATGGAGGAGCCTCTTTTTTAGGCTATTCCGTTAAATGCATAGACACTTATTGTATAGCGTTAACAAAAGAATCAAAATAATTCATTAAACAAAAATATAGTCAAGACTGTCTTGACTATCTATT
>CAKMOD010000113.1 GCA_927910885.1 uncultured Prevotella sp.
AAGGAATATCTGTCACCCCTCTGAACTGTGCCCTGAATGCCTTAACTTTAGCATTGAATGACTCGGCATTTGTCATTCGTAGCTCTGTTTTACAAAGAAATTGAAGTATGGTTTGATAATGATTTTCAAACGTGTCCAATCACTGTGTAGAAATTGTCTACTCCCAGCTCTTCAACCTCATTAAACCATTTTGCCAGCTTCAGCCTTGCAGCATCCTTGATGCTCTTGATGTTATAAATATCGGTAAGTTTCATAGCCAAATCATATGCCTTTTTCAGTGTCGGATAATTTTCAAAGATGATTTGTGCCCTACCTTTCTGTGTTTCAGTCCACTTGGTCTTGTGCTTGGTCAATATGAACTTTGCTCTGGCGAGCAACTGCTTACGCGTGTCACCATTGCTGTATCTAAATGGTATATATTCCTTACCCTTACATTTAGCTTCTTTTATCTCCTCATTCTCTTTATCTCTTGCCATCCATCGGTAAGCGATACGCATGTCATCCAGAGCATCATAATATAGTTTCTGTACATGAAATCTATCATTGGTAATAAGTGCTTTTGGAAAAACAGAGCGGGCTATGCGCATCATAGAAGATGATAAATCGAGTGTTATCTCCTTGACAGTCTCCCGTTTAGAAAGGTTTATCTTCTTGAGAACCTGAATAACGTCCTCTGCTTTGGTCCCTTTTACCACAGCTACTAAAGTCCCTTTTCTGCCCTTTCCCGCCTTGTTGGTCAGAAAAGTATAAACCTCGCCACTGCTTAGACAGGTCTCATCAATACTTAGACTCTCTCCTATGTTATCTTCAAACAATAGCCAGTCTTGAGCATGCCCCAACTGATCCCAGCTACGGTAATCACTGAAATGTTCCTTGTACTGTGTGGATAACAGCTTGCCATTTACGCCATAGTGCGCACCGATACTTGCGATGCTCTCTGCAGTGGACTCAATTCTATTCTTTTAAAAAAGAAACGAACTCGGGGGGATAGTCTACTGCCCTCAGCCGTCAAATCATCATATGAATAAGTAAATATCTCTCCGTTGGAACTGTCACGCCACTTGCGACGCCGAACATGGAGGTAAACTGCTTTGCCACGAAGAGGAAAATCCTGAATTACACGCTCACTGGTGAAACCATAACTGCTTACAGTGCCTAACTTATGGTCAGACTTTCCATAAAGTTACGCTCGTCAAGCCAAAAATCAAACTGGGAAGCACTCTCTTGAATATCGACAACATCAAAGTAGTCGGCAAGTACATCTGGAAAGATGCAACGTAATAATTGGTGACTCTTCATAATGCAAAGGTAATAAATACTTATGAAATTATGCGCTTAATAGTATAGACTTGCAACTGGGTTTTAGGACTGACCCATTATTACGTTTTTATCTTTTCTGTTAATCTCTTAACAACTTTTAAAAAACAAAGCAGCAACATCCCGAAAGAATGTTACTGCTTTTTGTTTATAGTATTATTTCTCTGATTATTACAGAGGATTTATTATTCTGCTACAGGACGGACACAGCCACCAGCTGCACGTGTAATTTCCATCAGCGGTCTTACGTCATTTTCCTCAATTGTAAAACATCTTCCAGTTTTAGTACCATTAGCGATACCATTCCAATAAATACCTTTACCACCGACTTTGAACAACTCACCTGTGCTAAAGTCGCGTGAACCGATAGCTGGGAAGTAGACTGTAGATGGTGACGATGCATCTTTGGTATAGAAGTGGTAACCCTGATCCCAGTTGCCAAGTGCATTTATTTCTCCAGGCTGATAGATTGCATTATTACCAGTTGTTGTTACACCAGTGAAAGCGTTATATGGAGGCATGTGGAAACCAACTGGACATGGGTCGTAAATTGTTTTTACAAGAATATTTGTTGGATCTTTTAGCACTGTAGTTTCCATTGACCATAAGTTATATTGATTATAATTATTAGCCCAAGAAACGTCACCTATATAGAATTTCTCTGGATTCTGGATTGAATTTTTAATAGACATATCGTCACCAGCATTTTTAACAATAGCGCCGCCATAGAGTTTATTTACGTCTACACCAGGGAAAGCATCCTTACGTCCAAACTGATAGAATGTTGTAGAATAGATTCTTTCTGCGTATGGAGTTTGTGTGATAGTAATGTATGCGGTTTTCTTCTCACCATTTCCTAATTCTTGTTCAATCTTCATACGTGCAGCGCGTGCTGACTCATAAGATGTAGCTTGCCATTTATATAATGTATAGCCAAGGATGTTTTTTGTAAATTTAAACTTGTTACCATCATGGTTGGTACTTTCAATTGTACTCAACGCATCACTATGATCAAACCAAAGGTGCCAGCTCCACATGATAGTACCATCTGCACTCTTAACAGCGATAACAGCATTACCATTCTTAATATTTGCTGCCGATACATGGAAGTTAATAAATGATTTGTTACCATCATTTGTAACACTCAAACCGTCAACAAGTGCCTGCTGGTCCATCCATACGATAGATGCTTGTGTTGCAGGATTACTTGCATTTTGTACATTAATGTAAGGAGTGGTGATGTCATTTCCTAAATGATCTTTGAAATTACTCAAAACATTAGTACCTGTGTGAGCAGTCTTATATGAACTTTCATTTATAGTTCCACCCTTAACAGCGTTACCATATACCAATGGGATGCGATAGTAACCAGGAGCAGAAATCAAGTAGCTGTTAGCAGTGTTCTGGATAGCATCACCGCCATTAGTATTTGACAAGTTGTAGTAGTTGCCTGCTGCACCTTTCTCTGTTGCAGTCTGCAGTACCTTATTATACTCTGTGAGGCGATCTTTCAAGTCTGCCTTTGTAATAGTTGCTCTACCAGATTCAGCAGTTGCACCACCCTCGCCATTTTCCTTAGACATAGCTGTCAACCAAGTAGGCTTATTTGTGCCCAAGTTAGTCCAACTGTCAGTTGCACGGTCATACTCCTCAAAGCCAACAGCCTTCCATTTAACAGGCTGCTTTGTTCCATCAGGAGCATTTCTGTAACTTGTAACAAGATAGTCATTAGACTTGTCTTGATTGTATGCTACGTTTGCTGGGTTTGTTGTTTCAAGTGTATATTCCCATGTTGAGTTCTTCTCGCTGAGCTTATAAGTCTTGGTAGTACCAGCTAACCATGAGCCCTTTAGTGTGCTTTCAATTTTAGAACCATCAGTAAACTCAACATATACAGTAATATTCTTGCCTGTAAGCTCTTGAGGAATCATATAGAAGGTATAGTTGTCACCATCATTACCAGTAAGCACTGCGTTAGGGTTCTGATTAGTGCTAACAGCAAGTCCTTCAAGCTTAAATGTCTTTGCGTCACTTAAGTTCTCCCATTTAGCACCAGTACCATCAAACTTGTCAGAAAGTGTATATTTACCTTTGCTCAAAGCATTGCGGATCTCAACCTTGCTTATAGTCTTGTTGATAGAAAGGTTTTGACCAACAGCAAACTTAATAGCAGTCAGTGCGTGACGGAAATCTAAGTCAGTTCTTGGTGCAGTACCTTGAACAGAATAGTGTACATGACCAGAGCAAGCAGTCATTAAGTCTTTCTGGTTTGTTACTTCTGTTTCAGCTTCAAACTCAATATAAGGGCTACCCTCATAAGTTTCTGGAGAAAGCTTAATCTTAGTATACTCATTCTTAACCTGTGGGAATACAGCATAAAAACGAGCGTGAGGAATTGCCCAACTCCACTTTCTTGGAGTAACAAGCTTACCATTACTAAAAGTTGGTTCATTGTAGAACCACTCAGGCTTAGTAGTGATATTAGCTTCTGTTGTACCACGATGTCCTGAAGCAGAGAAGTTCTCTGTAATGTTTTTAATAACATTAGCACGTGTTTGAGCATCTGCTTGAACAGGATTGACACCCTCTACAGTTGTCTCAATGATGCAGAGCTTTTCTGCGTCAGCACCCTTAACCTCCAACTTCTGTGGTGCAAGGTCTTCTGAAGAAAGATAAGGATTGATTGCTCCACGTGTCAAAGTTCCACCGCTTACAGCAATAGCACGTGTTTGAACATCGTTTACACCAAATGAAACTAATGCATCATTTTCTCCGTTATTCTCATTCAAGTTGTCATTATCGACACAAGAAAACATTGTCAAAGTAGCTACACCAGCCAACAACAATGTTGATAATTTATTTTTCATACTTCGTTTAATTTGAAATATTTTAGGTTTAACTTTAGTGAGATGACTACCCTTCAAGGTCAGTATCTTCGTCATCTACAGTTTGCTCTATCACTCTTATGCTGCCTCCTGCATCCCCTCCAGGGCGTACATTAGGGCTTGTAGCCATGATGAAACTCTTTTCTGCCAATTCAAAAACCTTGGCACAAGGCTTGATATAAGCCTCTTTTACAAGTCGTTGTTTTGTTTCCATTTGTAGAATATAATATTAACTATATTGTTTACTTGAGTATACAGTGTTGTAGACTCTGTGGTTATTAAAGATTGTAGAAAGAATATTTCATCTGATTATCCTGTCAGATAGAAAAATCGTTCTGTTTTTGTATTACTAAATCTATAGTAGCTTTTTCTTTAAAAAGCGGTGCAAAGATATAAATCTTTTGCGAATTATTAGCATCTTTTAGAAGAAATGTGTGTAATAATTTGATGTTTAATATAATTTTATAGATAAAGCTGTTAATTGTTTGTATATAAAGAGCTGCGTTTGTTAAGATTGAGTGAAAAGTTCTAAAATCATGGTTTTTGCATCTATTCTTTCTCTAATAAGGAAAAAACTATTAACTTTGTCAACCACATTAATTCATCATGATATACTTTGTTAAGCGATTTATAGTTTGGCTAAGACGTGCGCGCTATTCCAGAGGGTTTGGCGTACAGTCGCCTTGGGCATATCGTTTTATTCGATATGTGGTAAACGAGCATTAT
The DNA here is from genome assembly GCA_927910885.1 of uncultured Prevotella sp. Taxonomy (GTDB): domain Bacteria; phylum Bacteroidota; class Bacteroidia; order Bacteroidales; family Bacteroidaceae; genus Prevotella. The sequence goes on from CAKMOD010000113.1 coordinate 4,929, forward strand.
CCTTATTATAAGTATGAAGAGCTTGATGAACAGGTAAATGGAATTAATAAGAGAACTCGCAAAATATGTAAACTCTATTTTCGTTTAGCCAATTATCAGCAACCCCACACATTTATAGATTGTTACCCTGCATCTTCGTGTTATAAAATTTATGTAAATGCAGGTTGTCAAAAAACGCACTATCAGAAGATAACAAAGGAGACGACAGAAGAAGATTGTCTTCGTTTGTTTTCTAATGTAGGTGAATATAGTATGGTACGTATCCCACTTAGTGAGGTTTATCGTTCACTTGTTGACAAGGCATTAGAGCATCTTCCCTCATCAAGTGTCATAATCATTGAGAATATTAAGCGCAATAAGGAAGCAGAAACCTATTGGACAGAACTTGTTTCAGATTCGCGCACTGGTATCAGTTTTGATTTATACTATTGTGGGGTAATATTCTTGAATAAAGATATGGTAAAACAATCATACGTGGTGAATTTCTGAAAGCACAGGACTTAAACTTTATAAATGTAATACTATTATGAAAATATATACAAAAGCAGGTGATGATGGTACGACATCTTTATGTGATGGCAGTCGCTTATCAAAAGACGATATACGAGTAGAAGCATACGGAACATTAGACGAACTGAATGCGCATATAGGTTTACTTATTTCATTATTACAAACAAGTAGTTTAAAAGAAGGAGTACAGTCTACTTCTAACCTCACAGATTTCTTATCTGAAATTCAGGAAGAACTCTTTGTAATCGGTGGTGAACTTGCTCGTGCTGAGATAAAGACCGAAGAACCTGTTAGTACTCAAAAACTCATCACGAAGATAGAAACCATTATTGATGAGCTATCTTCCCAACTTCCTGTGCAGCACCATTTTGTTTTGCCAGGGGGTGTCATTCCTGCATCTCAAAGTCATGTCTGCCGTACGATTTGTCGTCGTGCTGAGCGTCGTATCGTTACATTATCCCATGTGGCAACAGTTTCATCTAAAATCTTTATCTTTGTCAACAGATTATCAGATTATTTCTTCATTTTGTCACGTTATTTGAATAATGATAGTGGTATAAGTGAAAAAATATGGAAAAATACTTGCAGATAAGAAAATAAATGTTACTTTTGCACGCACTAAGAATCATGTAAAAAAATAAGAATATGTATTGGACACTTGAATTGGCCTCTAAGCTGGAGGATGCTCCATGGCCTGCAACAAAAGATGAGCTGATTGACTATGCAATGCGATCAGGTGCACCACTTGAGGTTCTTGAGAATCTTCAAGAGATTGAAGATGAAGGGGATGTCTATGATAGTATCGAGGATATTTGGCCTGACTATCCTTCAAAGGACGATTTCTTGTGGAATGAAGACGAATATTAAAGAATAGAAAAGAGGTTGTATAATAGAGATACAACCTCTTTTTTGTTTTGAACTCAAATCGGTCATTAGACTATACTAAACATATATACGATCAGTTGATAGTATTTATATAAGGTGTATGTACCCTTTAGAATCTCAGAATTTAATTCTGTATAGATGGGAAATACGTAATTGCTTGCTTGGAAAATTTATGACAAAATTATGGGCTTTATCGTTGGCTCCTTGTTGAAAAACTACTGTTTTTGGCTCTTTTGTAACTGCCATGAAATCAAGAAGTTATAAGATTGGTTTGTAAGAGGTGTTTAATTGGACTTCAAAAGGGCGTTAGTAAGGTTTGAAAAGGGCATCTTTTGCAAGCCAATTGGGCGTCTTTTCAAAGCTAAAAGAGCATCTTTAAAATTGCAGTATGCGAAATTTATTTACAACAACCACTTATGTGTACATTTCTTTTTTCGGCAAGTAGGATGTAGAAAGACAGATATGTGTCTGCTCTTTCTTATTAGAGTGTTTCCTTTCTATATATCCATGCGCTTTTTAATATTTATACGTAAGAAAGCAATAATTCAACCAGGCATACGTTATAGAAACGTGTTTAAACGTTTAATACTCATATTTTCACTCACTTGTCTGATAGGGAACTCTGTCAAGGCACAGTACGATCCGTCTTATAGTCACTATTGGGCGATGGAGCCATCGTTCAATCCTGCTACGGTTGGAAAGGACAATAAGCTGAATGTTGTGGGTGCATACGCCCTCGATTTTGCAGGCTATGAACACAATCCGAATACTTTCTATGTAGGAGCAGATATGCCAGTTTTTTTCATGAAGCAATATCATGGAGTGGGAGTTTCTATTTTGAATGATAAGTTAGGAGCCTTTGTTCATCAGCGTGTTGCAGGACAATATGCCTTCCGTAAGGACTTTTGGGTGGAATGCTATCTGCTGGTGTTCAGGCGGGTATGCTTTTTGAGAAATTAGATGGTTCTAAGTTAGACCCAGAGGAAGGCAGCGACCCAGCTTTAGCACAGGGAGAAGTCAATGGTCATGGACTTGATTTAGGCGTTGGAGTCTATTATACACATAAGAACTGGTATGTTGGTGCATCCGTTCAGCATCTCAATGCTCCCTTAGTAGATTTGGGTGAAACCAATGAGTTGCAGATAAATCGTACATATTATTTGACGGGTGGATACAATATTAAATTGCGAAATCCGTTTCTTACAATACCGACTTCTGTTCTGGCACGTTATGATGGTGTGAACTATCGGGCTGATATCACTGCTCGATTGGTCTATACTCATGAGAAGAAAGTACTTTACGGAGGTGTCTCTTATAGTCCAACAAATTCTGTTACAGCCATGATTGGTGGAACATTTCACGGAATCAATTTGGGTTATAGCTATGAGATGTACACGGGTACAGCAGCTTTCAAGAATGGTAGTCATGGGCTGTTTGTCAGCTATCAAACCGATATAAACCTGCAGAAGAAAGGCAGGAACAAACATAAAAGCGTAAGATTTCTATAGAAAGATATAATGAAAATGAAGAAAAGTATAGTTGCCATTTGTCTTGGTGCACTTGTCTTGGGAACATTGACAGGCTGTTTCGCTGGTAAGTCAACCGCTTCGTCAGGTCGTGGCGGAGAGGTCACTGGCGTTGGTGGAGGGCGTACCTTCCGCGAACCAGCACCTTACGGCATGACACTTGTCAAGCGTGGCTGGTTGAGAATG
>CAKMOD010000114.1 GCA_927910885.1 uncultured Prevotella sp.
AGACCTCAAAAGGGCATCTTTTGCAAGCCAATTGGGCGTCTTTTCGAAGCCTAAAGGGCACATATTACTTTTTAATAGTTAGAAAATTTATTACATTTAATGAAATACATAGTTCTCATAAAAGTAAAATATAGGTTTCAATGATATACAAAAAGAAGACATCGTTAGCACCTTTAACTAAAAATAAAAAGCAAATATAATAATCGAGAAAAAAGCGTTTTAGATACAAATAAAATAAAAAACAGTAGAAAACTAAGCGAAAAAGGCAGATTTAAAGGTCATTATAGTTAATTTTATGTTAAAGCGTGAGCAATCTAAACAAAAAAATTTGCTTGTTTGAATATTATATCCTATCTTTGCATATATAAAATTAGAGGATGACAACAACATCATAGCACAGATTGTTAAAAACAAAAAGAAATAAATCCTCTATAAATATTCACAAGCCAAGTTGAGATTTAATTTGACTTGTATGAGATGAAAAGAGGTTATAAAAAACTATTTTACTAAGGACACCAAAATATACATAGCTACTTAGTTGCGTTAACCACGCAGGGATAATTCACGCAAGTAAGAGATTGAAATACATAGGTTAGTTTTTTAAGGTGAAGGATAACAAAATTGTCACGAGTCCTACACAGCATATCGCTGGGATATCGAAGACACTCAGCCAGTCCTGATTTCACGTCGGTGAAATCAGGATTTTTTATTTGAAATATTTTGTTTAATCCGTGAAAGTACGTAAATTTGTAACCATATATGTTTAAGAATAGATACAAGCGGTTTGGCTGTCTGCTGCTTTTCATCTTCCTTATAGGAAAAGCTATGGCACAACAGCCCTTGACCTTTGAATTAGAACGTGTCAACGATTCGCTTTCATGGCTGTGCCTATACCCTAAGGTGCAAGTAAATACGGAGCAGAAAGGACACAAAAACAAGTGGAAAACCAGAAAAGCAATTGCTAAATGGAAACTTCCCTACCCTGTTTATCAGCTGGCGACAGGAGATATTAATGGAGATGGAAAGGACGAAGCAATCGTTGGGGTTATCAAACCGACTCGCTTCTACCCACAGCCTGCACGTAGACTCTTCATTTTTAAGCAGATAAATGACAAAATACGCCCCATGTGGATGGGGTCGCGAATGGGTGGAATATTATGCGATTTTCGTTTGATTGAACCATACGTACGTACATTACAAGCAACCACCGATAATAAATACGTTGTTGCAGACTATGTTTGGGACGACTTCGGACTTTCTTTCGTACGCTTTTTAACTGAAGCTGTTAGCCACGAAGAAGCCGTTAAACGATTTGTTGCAAGCGAATAAATATAAAACATAACTATTAAAAATAAAACAAGATGAACCACAATTCCTATTACAAGCTAATGCAAAAGAACGCATTCAGAACAGTAGCTATTGCATTTCTGATTTTGTTGTTCTCACCTACTGCATGGGCACAAAGTGAAAAGACAGATGGCAGCAGAGGTGATGCCTATATTGAACGTACAGAGGAAAAGAAGACTCCTCTTATTCTCCCTGGTACAGGAAAAATAAATATTGAAAAACTGAAGGGTAAGATTGATACGCAGATGGATATCTCTAAACTCAATCTTGTAGAACTACGTGCAATCAGAAACGCCTTTGCTGCAAGGCAGGGATACCCTTTCAAAGATGCAACCTTACGTGCATTATACAATACAACAACATGGTATAACGATGCACTTTGGGATGTCTATGAAAAAGAAGAGACCCCTGGTAAGAAGTTCTCACCACGTTATACGAAAGAACAACTTGCCTTTACAGAGCGCATCCGTGCACGAGAAGCTGAATTACGAAAGCTGAACTTTAAACCTGAGAACAGTAAGGACGTGGTGAATATGAAGAATCTTATCAACCCTTTCCAGCTGAAAGAGTTTGACCCAAAGCTATATAGCATGTTAGGACAGAATGGTTTTGCAATCGTTCCTGCCGAACATAATCAGCTTTTCCACGTATATGAGAAGAATGATTATGCTGATTTCCCAAGCTTCGTTACCACCGATCTATATCTACAACTTTTCCATCTCTATTTTGATTGTGTGTTGCGTGATGTGGAAGAAAAGCACTTGGACTCCCTAATGATTGTCTTTTCTTCCAAAATGGGAGCAGAGATGAAGACACTTACAAGCAGTCAGAATGCAGATATAAAGGCTGCAGCGGAATATGGTCAGGCATGGTTTGCCGTCGCATCTTGGCTCTTTAGTCATGATAAAGCACCAAAATCAATGGCTACACTGAATGCCCCAGAAGCATACAAGAAGATGGTAATGGAAGAAATTACTAAGTCTTTCGAGGCTGAAAATGGATATTCTGAGATGCTTGAATATGACTCTCAGACAGGAATGTTTGCTTATTCGCTCTTCCGTCCACGTGGTCACTATACCCGTTCTAAGGTTTGTAGTCGTTACTTCCGTGGTATGATGTGGTTGCAAACAGCCCATTTTGGTACGAACAAACCTGCTAAGATGAAGCAGATTGCACTTATCGCCAATGTCTTCAACCAACAACCAAAACTTAAAACCATATACGACAAGGTAAGTGAGCCTATCACTTATCTTATGGGAACACCTGATAATGTTACCCTCATACAGGTTGCAGAACTTGTTAAGAAGATGAACTTACCTATAGAAAAGCTATTATCTTCAAATAAAGACATGGGTAAACTGACAGCAAACATTGAAGCAATAGCAAAGAAACAGACACGTATCGAGTTGAAGAAAACACATGGAACCAAATATGTTGTAGATATTATGCCGCAGCGTTATCAACCTGATGCAGAGGCATTGATAGCTACTACGGATCAAGATAGCCCTATCTCTCTCCGCCCATGCCCAAAGGGACTCGACTGGATGGCTGTCATGGGATTGCCAGGTGCCGAACGTATTCTCATGGACGAGCTGAAAGAAGCACAGAAATGGAAGGATTTTCCAAAGGCATTAACCACTGCTCGTAAGAAAGTTGCTAATACTCCTTGGGAGGCTTGTGTAGCAAATCAATGGATGTACACGCTCCAGTCATTAGGTGACACCGCACAGTCGCTTCCTTATTTCATGCAGACACCACAGTGGCAGAAGAAGAATTTGAACACAGCACTTGCTTCTTGGGCTGAATTAAAGCATGATGCTATCCTCTATGCAAAGCAGCCTATGGTGGCAGAGTGTGGCTCTGGAGGTCCAGAACCACCTGTCGTAAAGGGTTATGTTGAGCCTAACGTGAAGTTCTGGGAGAAAGCTATTGCACTTGTAACAAGAATGGATAAAGTCCTCACCACTTACGGATTACAGACTGAAAAGGCGAAGGCTGTATATGAACGAATAAAGGAAATGGCTGAATTCTGCCGTGATATCAGTAAGAAAGAACTGAATGGAGGGAAGATAACTGACGAGGAATACAACCAGATTGAGATTATTGGTTCGACCGTAGAGAACATCTCTTTGGAGCTTGTCAGCGAGGATAACCAGATGCTGCAGGGATGGTCTGATGTGGTGAGTACCGACAAGAAGGTCGCAGTTGTTGCTGACGTCTTCACAGCTGCAGGTGAGAATGTTGCCATAGATGACATGTGTGTACTTTATGAAGGTGTTGGTCCTGCTTACGAAATATACGTAGTAGTTGAGATAGACGGCTCCCTTTACCTTACACGTGGCTCCGTCTTCTCTTACCGTGAGTTTACAAGATTGATGTCAGACCCACGTATGACGGACGAAGAATGGCAAGAGGAATTAAAGAAGTCACCAACAGGTGGAACGCCATCATGGATGAAAGAGATAATAGCTCCTGTAAAGGGAATGAGTGCTGATGATGAAGAGACATTCTATAGTTCGGGCTGTTAAAGTTATTATATGCTTATTAACTCCTATCCTACTATCTTTCAATGGGATAGGAGTTGATTTTATCCATCAAAAGAAGTCGGCTCAAAAAAGAGCTGACGACACCTTACGTATCGTTATTACAGGTGATCTTCTACTTGACAGGGGGGTAAGACAGAAGATTGACGTGGCAGGAGTTGATGCTCTTTTTTCATCTGGTATCGACTCGTTGTTCCAATCTTCCAACTATGTAATTGCCAATTTAGAGTGCCCTGTGACTAAAATTAGGGAGCGTGTGTTCAAACGTTTCATCTTTAGAGGGGAACCCGAATGGTTGCCTACACTACGTCGTCATGGCATAACGCACCTCAACTTAGCCAATAATCATAGTATTGACCAAGGAAGAAGAGGACTTTTAGACACACAAGAACAGATTAAAAAAGCAGGAATGATACCTATCGGGGCTGGTAAGAATATGGAGGAAGCAGCAGAACCAGTACTCATTTCTACAAGTCCACGCCATGTTTGGGTAGTTTCATCCCTACGTTTACCCTTAGAAAACTTCCTCTATCTTCCTCAAAAACCTTGTGTTAGTCAGGAGAGTATAGATAGTCTTATCATGCGAGTTAAACGCTTACGAGCCACAGATAAGAATTGTTATATTCTCCTTATACTACATTGGGGATGGGAACACCACTTCAGAGCCACTCCACAGCAGCGTGAAGATGCACACAATCTAATAGATGCAGGGGCTGATGCTATTGTTGGGCACCATAGTCATACACTCCAAACAATAGAGACATATCGAGGAAAACCAATCTATTATGGTATTGGAAACTTTATCTTTGACCAAAGAAAACCAATGAATTCACGGGCTTGTGTAGTGGAGTTATCCATTACTGCAGACAAGTGTAAAGTAAAGGCTTTACCTATAGAAATCAAGAACTGTGTACCCTACCTTAGCAAATAGCTTTTTCAAATTGTACTTATTTCTCACTTTTGAATAACTTTTCAGCGAAAAAGTTTGGAAGTTTACGTTTAAGTATATACTTTTGCAGCAGGTCTGAGGGTATGGCTTTGCACAAAGCTATACCATAAAGCAAAATGAAAAAGTAAACACAATATGAAGCGACAAGGACAAGCACTATCGTTAAAGAATCTAACAAAAAGCAATGTGTGGGACATTCAGGAAAACGATGTCTTCCGCCTTTGGGCACAAGCAGAACGTGACGCCGATTTAAGGGATAATGAGCGACACTACATTGATGTAATCAAAAGTGCCTTTACCATAGAAGAAGTTAAGGTTGATAAGCCTGAAGTTATCAAGAAATACGAAGAACGTGGCTGCCAAGTTGGTCAAGTTAGACTTGATGAGGGTACCACTGTAAAATGGGCTTTAAAGAAAAAATCAATCCAACGTATTACTGATTTAACTTGGGAAAATATCCATCATATATCAGCTCAGAAGCTAATTGAGGTTCTTGAGCGCAACTTTGGCGGTGGCTGGGAAAGCCTTCCACAGAGTGTACAGGATATTATCTTGAGTGGATTTGATATAAGTACAACCACCCTTCCAACAGCTCGCTTGAAAAAACCAGGCGGTCTTTATGAAAAGAAGGTGGCTGATGGTTTCGAAGTCCTTGAGATTTCTAAGGGTTCATGGACAGAAGCAATCTTTGCGAAAGAGAAGCCTATTTCAACTGTGACCACAACAAAGCTTTCATCACTTGAGGAGATGGAAGACGAAGATCTCTTGAAGAATCTGGATGATGAGGACGAAATAATGCCTGAAGATGAGAGAGATAGAGATGATGAGGACGATGAGGATTTCGATGAGGATAAGCTCACGGAAGAAAGCTATCGTACCACTTTCGATACCAACCCAGAGGAACTCGAGATGCAGGCCGATGAGGTTGGAGAAGATGTAGACTTCTAAACAAGCATTACAAGCATATTAAGTGATTAAGTAAATCACAATAAGAAAAGACCCAATCAACATAAAGTGATTGGGTCTTTTCTTGCTCTCTAACTTTAATCTTGTTTTCGTTATCTTTTCTAATTCGCATCACCAAGCTACAAAAAGCAGCAGCATAGAATAGTTTCTTTTAGTGCTTTTTAGCCTTCTCAGCCAAAGCCTGACGACGAGCGTTCTGAATCTCGAGAAAACGAGCATCCATACTGCTGTCAAACTCCTGGTTCTTAATAATTAACCTTTCCATAAACGTATTGTTATCTTAAATACTTAATCGGATACAAAGATACATTTTCCAAGTAATTATAACAAATTTATACGTCTTTTTTTGAACTTATTTCAGTTACTTTTTGATTATAATCAATACCGTTGATTTACATCAGATATACATCTATATCGTAGCAAACACAACGAAAAAGATTGGCTATATCAAAATTATTTCCTACCTTTGCACCAAATTCACAAAGAAAAACAAGTAATAACCGCAGAACCAAAGGGGTTCCGCACAAAGAAGAAAGGATAACATTATGTTGACATTTGGTATTGTTACTATCGTTGCAGCCGTAATCGCAGAGGCATTGATTGTTTCAAAGAAGATTAATCTTGATTAGTAATTATCAAGTAAACAAAAGACCAGAAATTAAAACAGACGCTGTTAAAAACGATTAACAGCAGATAGATAAAAAGAAAAAGCCGGCACATCAAACGATGTGTCGGCTTTTTCTTTGTTTATTATAATTCATAATCTAACAATATACTACTCTCAACTCTGCAACATATTACAGAATCTTTTACCTTAAATATCAGTGATATTAATCCAAAACACACATGGTGTTTACTATCCACACATGTGGTGTTAAGCACCAACACCACATGTGCTAAGCACCAATACGTTGATAAAGTATAAAGAAAAAGACTTTGATAGTTCTTCTTACAAAAATATTTAAAGCCTCAGAGAAAAGGTATCTTCACTTATCTTTTTAATAAAAGATTAGCTTCCAACAATCACTTTGCTCTAAAGGATATTAAGATCAGCAAGAGCTTTCTGTGCTATAACATCAAAGTCTTCTCCTAATTCGCAGAAACTTAGAACACAATTATATGCTGCATGTCTCAATGGTAGGCTCTCACCTGCCAACGTTGTGTGTGCTTGATCAAGAAACTCATTAATACCACGCTCATTAGGTTCCATACCACGAGCAAACAAACGAGCAAGCAACTGATAGCCACAAAGCTGATACATATCACGATTAGAAGCAATCCACTTGTATGCCAAAGCAGGCGCAAAGTCAAGATACTGAAGAAGATTAAATGCCAACAACTCAGCCATCTCCTGTGTACGAAGGCGTTCCATCCATACTTCCACAAGGTCTTCATCCATCTTCTCAGCTGGCATTATAAGCGTAGCAAGTACCTGACACTCACGAATATCCTCTTTCCAAAGTTCAATAGCGAGTTCATAATCCTTACCATACTCAGTCGCCATCTTCTGCAAATCAGGGATTGGTACTCCCCAATTTATCTTATACGTAACACCCTTTTGACGCATAGAGTGCGATGCAACTCCATTCATCAAGAGGCGAAAAGACTGTTTAATCTCTTTCAGTTTCTCGTGTATCTGTTCATTCATTATCCTATTAATCTATATAAATTGATAAATCCCATTGTGGTTTTTCTATACCACAACAGTATAATTATTTAGCATTTGAATACTTAATGGTAGTTGCTATTAACCTACTAAACTTAACATTAAGAAGCAATCAATTTCCGAGATGCTATACATCGTCAATGTATCTGCATCACTACGGAACTCTTCCAATAATTGCTCCTTACTCTTTCCACTCTTTACTATCCATTCTCGGAATAGCTCAACAGCACGTTGAACATTGCCCATAGCCCACTGACAATAGCCTGCATTCAGATAATCTTCATGCGCTGGAGTTGATGCAAGGAGAGTGTCATACAACTGTGAAGCCTTATCAAGACTATTATCCGACAGCATTGCCCACGCAAGTACACGCTTCACGTTCATGTCTTCTGGATATTGATAATCAAGACGGAACAACTCTTCACGCACCTCGCTTGTCCTACCTAACTTCAATAGTGCAACACAACGATTCATTGTGTAATTCTTATGACCAGGTTCTAATTTCAGCAACTCGGTATACACCTCTTCTGCTGTCTTATAATCCTCTGCATCAAGTGCTGCTCTTGCCTTTCCCTTCAGTGCCCACTGGTTATCAGGCTCAGTCTTCAACGCATAATCAAAGAACTGATAAGCAAACTCAGCCTTACCCATATTGATATTTGTATAACCCATTAAGATGGCATATCGTGGGTCTGCACTTTGGAAAGTAGTCAAAAGTTCTGCAAGTTCCGTCATCTGCTGATGCTTATACAAATGTGAAGCCAAACGCAACTTGACATCATCCAGTCCTGTGCCCATGAAGGATTTATATGTAAAGAAGAAGGTGTCAGCAACGAAGTCTCCCTTACCATTATCCTCAAATGGATTAATAAAATCATTAGCTGTATGATAAAGGCGGAAGAAACGATATAAGTCTTGTAAGTAGGTACGCCGAATACTGATAGCATCTTCCGTATCATCACTTTCTGCCAACGGACCTAACATAGCGTCAGAACCAATTGCATCTTTAATATCAGCAGGTAACTGATTGATAATTTGTTCTAAAGCAAAAGCAAAAGAGTATCTATCCGACTCACAGAAATTACTTCTTTCCATGAGAGTATTTAAGAACTTTGTGTCGCCTAATTTATTTATAACAGAGCGTAAAGCAGGGTGATTCAAGTAGAAAGGAGTAAACCAATTCACCATATCATTGAAGAAAGGGAATCGCTTCATCTGACTGAAACCACCAAAATAGATATCAGAACCTTGCTTCTGCATATCCATCATCTTACGTACTTTCTCTTCTAACTGCTCCATGCGCTTCTCATCTGCATCTTGGTGAAGAATGCTCTCTATCGCATCTTCTTCCTTTTCCATAATTCCAAGTCGCCCAATTGTCAGATTAGAGTTACGCATAATATCAGGCATAATATCACGCTGAATCTTATCATTATCCTTCTCAGCATCCTTACTATAAAAGAACTGAATCTGCAAAGTCAGTAATTCACGAGTGATGGCAGGGTTTTTACAGAGTTCACGTATCATCGCATCCTGCTCTGGAAAGATATCCATTCCTTCAAAGACAGCTAACACCCAGCCCACCAATGCACGCTGTCTTACATGCTCATCCGTAGCTTTTTGATATACATTGACAAGTGTCTTGAACTTATTAATATCAAACTGATTCATTGCGCCAAGACTAATTGCACTTACAATAACTTGCTGATCAGTTGACACAACAGTAGGAGAAAGAAGTAACTCTGTATAGAATTTACAATCATCATCCATCCATTGGCACGATGTCCATAAGGCACTGAAAAGACGATTAATAAACGTTTGGTGGCGATCATATAGCTCAGTACTCTTCTGCTCTCTCATTTCTTCTGGTTGAAGAGAGAGCATTGCAATGTCTGAAACAAATGATTCTAACACCGTACGAACAAAGTCATGGCTGGTATTCAGGTGGTCGATTACTCTAAAAGAGTTAACGTATGCACTAACATTCTTGCATCGCCAGCTAATCTCAAGGTCGGCAGCAACTCGGTAAAGTCGCTGCAACAATGTATTGTAGAGTGACTCACGATGACTATCTGAAAAGCCCCTTCCCATATAGTCTACCATCAACTGATAATCAGTTTTGATAGCTTCAAACTCACTATGACCCATGAGTGATGGACGCTGAACATAAAGTTGATCTAACAGCTCAATAGCATTACTCAACCTTCTGTCCATCAAACAGTTTATAGCCTTGCTAAGAATCTCTTCTACATTCACAGCCCTACTCCTTTATTTAATTACTATTCAATTCTTATTTATTAACCTTACCGCCACTAAGATAGTTGCGAGCCATGAGCAAGTTTGCCTTACGTGGTGGTCCAATCTTCGTATATTTAATATCAGGTAGTGCTCGCACAACAGCTTCATCAACCTTCATATACTTCTGAATCAAGGCAGAATAATACTTCACACCATTCTTATTGATTTGCTCTACAGCCTTATCATAAGCCTCTGCAAAGGCGGCTTCTTCATCTTGACGACGCACTTTATCCATTATAGCGACCACACCAAGGTGTACACCCGCATCTTCCGAGTTAAAGAGTGAATTATTATTTGCCGACAAAGCTTTTGTAGCCTGCGGTTCAGCAAACCAATAAGCATCTATCTCATGATTCTGCAACATAGCAAGTCTCACCAATACATCGTTAATCTGCACACGGAAAACTTGATACTTAGGCTTAGCCTTCTTCACCGCCATATCAGTCAGAAGGTCTGTTCCAGAATAACGAGTCATAGCAACAATCTTATCACTAAGGTCAGAGAGTTGCTTTAACTTCGAATCCTTATCAGCAATCAGTTGCCATTTAAGATTCGTATCTGTCAGATAATGCATTAGTACCTTGTTCCTATGCTTCAATCTTTCTGTACGGACAAGGTCACTGAATGCAGCTTGTACACTTCCTCCTATCATAGCCGTATCACAATCCATCTGCGCATTAAACCTACAAAGTCTAATGTCAACCTTAGCTGTATCATATAACAAGCTATCCTTCAATAGATACGCCGGAAGACAATCCATCGTAGGCATCACAGCTATTTTATAAGCTTTCTGATAAGCTGCACGCTCTGCCAACTTCTGTGCCTGACGTTCAGCCTGCAGTTCTTTGTCGCTCTTACCACAGCTGACAAACACAAGCACAGCCAGTATGAGCAGGAAATTAATACGTTTCATATAGTTGCAAAATTAAGAATAAATTTTGTAACTAAGAAAAATCTTATTACTTTTGTCTTACTTATGGCAAAGGACAAGATAGCTTTCGTCTGCAGTAATTGTGGACAGGAAAGTGCAAAATGGATTGGTAAATGCCCCAACTGTGGGCAGTGGAACACATTCAAGGAGTTCCGTATCGCTGCTGATACGGGCTCACAAGCTGCACGTAATGCCGCAACAACATTGCGTAATGCGGCTTCTGGCGGCTCTGTTTCGGCTTTGGCTAACAAGCCACAACGCCTTCGTGATATCTCATCTCACGATGACCCACGCATAGACATGCACGATGGTGAACTTAACCGTGTGTTAGGTGGCGGTTTAGTACCGGGTAGTATCGTACTACTTGGTGGCGAACCGGGCATCGGTAAGAGTACGCTGACATTGCAGACAATTCTCCACATGACACAACGTGTACTCTATGTCAGCGGTGAGGAAAGTCCTCATCAGATAAAGATGCGTGCCGAACGAATTTCAAAGGACATTTCTGAAAACATCATTATCTTGTCGGAAACATCCTTAGAACATATCTTTGAGCATATACGTGACGTACAGCCAGAACTTGTAGTTATCGACTCTATCCAGACTATCTCAACAGAAGACGTTGACAGTAGTCCCGGAAGTATTACTCAAGTGCGTGAATGTGCGTCAGCCCTTCTACGCTTTGCCAAGACAAGTGGTGTTCCTGTGATTCTCATTGGGCATATCAATAAAGAAGGAAGCATTGCTGGACCAAAGATATTAGAGCACATTGTTGACACCGTGATTCAGTTTGAAGGCGACCAACATTATATGTATCGAATCCTCCGAAGCATTAAGAACCGCTTTGGTTCTACGTCAGAACTCGGCATTTATGAAATGGAACAGCAGGGACTTCGTGAGGTTAGCAACCCTTCCGAACTTCTCCTTACAGAAGATCATGAGGGACTTTCGGGTGTTGCGATCTCAAGTACTATCGAAGGTGCACGCCCTTTCCTCGTCGAGACACAAGCACTTGTATCATCAGCTGCCTATGGAACTCCACAGCGTTCTGCCACAGGCTTCGATCAACGCCGCCTTAACATGCTCCTCGCTGTCTTAGAGAAGCGTGTCGGTTTTAAGCTGATGCAGAAGGATGTCTTCCTGAATATTGCTGGCGGTCTGCGTGTGACAGACATGGCAATGGACCTCAGTGTTATTGCTGCTGTACTCTCATCAAATGTTGATACACCGATAGAACAAGGTTGGTGTATGTGCGGTGAGGTCGGATTAAGTGGCGAAGTACGCCCTGTCAGCCGCATAGAGCAGCGCATTGCAGAAGCAGAGAAATTGGGGTTTAGCCACATCATTATTCCGAAGTATAACCTTTCAGGTCTTACAGGCAAGTACAATATACAACTTCATCCCGTAAGAAAGGTTGAAGAAGCACTTAGAGCATTATTTGGCTAAAATAATAATGATGACTTTGAGGCAAACACTCAAAACACACTACACCCCACTTTTGTAATAAAAATTCAGTACCCAATACTCTAAGTGGTGCTTAATTGGAGTTGAATTAAGCCTTAATTGGCTTTCAAAAGATGCCCTTTTGATGTCTAACTAACGCCCTTTTGATGTCCAATTAAGCACCTCTTCGAATAGACACTTATAACTCCTTTATAACAAAAGAGTTACAAAGGCGTTCTAAATGACATTTTTTTGCTATTTTTTAAGTAAAAAACAAGGAAGTAATGTAAAGATAATTCAGCATGCAATAAATGTAAATTAAGGGCTATATAAAGAATAAAACCATCCGAACAGATACAAACGAAGAAAGGCAGTAGCTAACGGGATAAACCATTGCTACTGCCTTTGATATTTTCTTTTTAAACTATTGCTTTAGAACTTAGCCATCTTGATAGCATCTATCGCACATTCGTCACCCTTGTTTCCAAGTCTGCCACCGCTGCGATCCTTAGCCTGCTGTAGGTCGTCTGTTGTGAGAAGACCATAGATAACAGGAATGTTCTGAGATGCATTGAGGTGAGCAATACCGTATGTAACACCCTCACAAATATAGTCAAAATGAGGTGTTTCACCACGAATGACACTTCCAAGAATAATAACAGCATCAAAACCGTCGTTCTTGGTCATCATCTGTGCACCATAAATAAGTTCAAAGCTACCAGGAACAGTCTTAATATGAATATTCTCTGGAATAGCACCATGCTTCTCGAGTGTCTTTACAGCACCATCAAGCAAGGCACCAGTAATCTCCGGATTCCACTCAGCTACAACAATACCAAAGCACATATTACTTGCATCTGGTACACTCTGTACATCGTAGTCGGATAAATGATGAAGTTCTGTTGCCATGATTGCTTAGTTAGAAGCACGCTCAATATACTTGTCAATATCCTGATAGATAGGAGAGTTGACGTATGTCTTCTTGATATCCTTGTAGATCTCAAGTGCCTCAGCCTTCTTGCCTTCGCTCTCGAGGAGGATACCAGCCTTGCGCAATGCTAAAGGAGCGATGCTGAGGTTGGTATTATCAGCAGCCTCAGAGTTAGCCATCTTAGCAGCCTTCTTGAAGCAATCAACAGCCTTAGCGTTCTGGTTGTTGTTTGCATAGATGTCACCGAGTGCCATCTGAGATGCTGGACTAATCATCTGGTCGCTGCCAGTACTGAACTTCTCTGCATTCTCCAACGCCTTTGCCCAGTTTGGCTTAGCCTGATGTGCATAGCAAAGCGCAACATAAAGGTTTGCGAGGTTACCAGCATCTGTGCTGCTGTAGTCGCTCTGTACCTTCTGGAAACCAGCAAGA
Source organism: uncultured Prevotella sp. (assembly GCA_927910885.1). Lineage (GTDB taxonomy): Bacteria > Bacteroidota > Bacteroidia > Bacteroidales > Bacteroidaceae > Prevotella. The sequence continues at coordinate 13,507 of CAKMOD010000114.1, forward strand.
GCCTGATCATACTGCTGATTATTGAAGAGTGTCTGACTCTTAGCCAACTCAGTGCTTGCCTCTGCCTCACGTGGAGCAGAAACATAGTTTTTGTAAAGGATAACGCCAGCAATAGCTACTACAATAGCAACGATAGCGATAAGCAAAGGCTTCTTGTACTTCAAGAACGTAGCCTCAGAATTGTTAAGGGTATCTTCGTATGTACCCTGTTCTTTGTTGTTTACCATTTTTACGTTATGATGTTTTTATTTTATTCTAAACTGTAAGGGGTGCATTATAGCGGGACAAAATTAATCAAAAAGTCGCATATATTGAAATTTATCAACGACTTTTTTCTTTTATTGAACGGAAATGAGTTAACTTTGCAAAGAATGGAAAGGAATAATATAGGGTTTAAAGGTTAATCGGATTAACTTAACTTTTTATTCTCTTAACAAAGAAGATGCTGTTTTTTCACAGCTCTTTTAGTTATAAGGAGATTCATTCACATTCATCTCCTTAATATTCAGGCAATAAAATAAGACGATGCAATTAGAGAAACTATCCATTATAAACTATAAGAATATTCAGGCGGCAACATTAGATTTGTCGGCTAAGCTTAACTGTTTTATTGGACATAATGGTGAAGGAAAGACCAATCTGCTTGATGCGGTTTATTATCTTTCTTTCTGTAAGAGTGCTTTTAATCCAAAGGATTCGGAAGTGATGCGCCATGATGCAGATTACTTTGTACTGGAAGGTGATTACAATACGGATGCTGGTGAGCATGAGCAGGTTTACTGCGGTATGAAGCGTGGCTCAAAAAAGCATTTTAAACGCAATAAGAAAGAATATAAACGATTGTCACAGCATATCGGACTGGTGCCATTGATTTTTGTTTCTCCAGCTGATGCGACCCTTATTGAAGGAGGAAGCGAAGAGCGAAGAAAGCTGATGGACGTGGTTATCTCTCAATACGACACACCTTATATAGAATCGCTTAGCCGATATAACAAGGCTTTACAACAGCGTAATAGCCTGCTGAAGCAAGAGGAAGAGCCAGATGCTACACTTCTGGAGTTACTTGAAATGCAGATGGCTGAGCATGGTGAGGCAGTATATAAGAAGCGTGCAGCCTTCGTAGAGGAGCTTACCCCTGTTTTTCAACGTATCTATCAGACTATCTGCAGTGAGCGAGAGCAGGTTTCACTTGAGTATGTTTCGCATTGTCAACGTGGTGACTTGTTAGACGTTATTCAGCGTGATCGTGCAAAAGACCGCATTATGGGTTATTCGCTTCATGGCACACACAAGGATGACTTAGTAATGAAACTTGGTGGCTTTCCTATGAAAAGAGAAGGCAGCCAAGGACAAAATAAGACATACGTATTGGCTTTAAAGCTTGCACAGTTTGATTTCCTTAGACGTACAGCAGGAAATAACACTCCACTATTGTTGCTCGACGACATCTTTGATAAGCTCGATAGTAGTCGTGTGGAACAAATTGTGCGCTTAGTATCAGGTGATGACTTCGGGCAAATATTCATAACAGATACCAACCGTGATCACTTAGACAAGATTTTACAAGGTAGTGGCTTCGATTACAAGCTATTCTCTGTAGAAGGTGGTGAAATTAATGAAAGGGAAGGATAAGATATGTTCAGACGAAAGGTACAACCCTTAGATGACTTGCTCAACCAGTTCTTACGCCAAGAAGGACTTGAGTCTCCCCTATTACAGAAACGTATTATTGCTGCATGGGACACTGTGGCTGGTGAGACTGTGTCGCGTTACACACAAGAAAAGTTTATCAAAAATCAGACTCTATTCATAAAAATAACCAACCCAGCTTTACGAGCTAACCTCTGCATGATGCAATCTGACTTAGTCAAAAAACTTAATGACGCAGTTGGTTCAATGGTCATCTCTGAAGTAAAAATCTACTAAATCAAGGTATCTATCATAGTAAATAACAACCTTATCTAAACAGATAAGCAATAGGATAATTACTTATTATCTTTCCACTCTAAGTACAACAGTTTACATTATTTGTAATTGATACAAATCAAGAAACAACATATTAAGGGAAAATTATGCATAAAATATTTGGTGTGTGCGCAAACAATGATTACCTTTGCATCGTTAAAAGACAAATAATAGATTGTTTAGGTTAGTAGTAATAGATTTAGGTTTTTAGTTATTTAGTTTAAGGTAGAACAAAAGAGATTGTTCAATAACACAAATAGGTTTTTAGTTTAAGGTTATTAAAAAGAATTGATTTAAGGGTAACATTGATGCAAGATGATTGGGGATTGCCGTGAGGCATGAACCAAAAATCAAGCATAAAACAGAAATTTCATACATGAAATAAAAAAGAGCATGATAGGTTTCCTATCGTGCTCTTTAATTTTATAGTCAATATAAAAGGGCAGTCTTCTGCCCTTTTCTTATATTACAATACTAAAACTTCTTAGGTTTAGATTCTCATTCCCTTAAGAATCTCATTCATTTTCTGCTTTGTTTCAATACGAGTTGGAACCAAAGGAAGACGCAAAACATTCTCAATCATACCCATATCATTCAAGAGAGCCTTACAACCTGCTGGGTTACCATCTACAAAGAGAAGTTTATAAAGTTCTGTAAACTGATGATGTATCTTACGTGCTGGCTCATACTCACCTTTAAATTCCAAACGAATCATACGTGAGAACTCCTTTGGCAGTGCGTTACCAATCACAGAGATAACTCCTACTGCACCACTCGCTATCATTGGGAAGGTCAACGCATCGTCACCACTAATAACCTCAAAATGTTTCGGTTTATTCTTAATAATCTCATCAACCTGCTCCAAGTTGCCTGATGCCTCTTTAATGGCAACAACATTGGTAAACTCTGAAGCGATGCGAACTGTTGTCTCTGCAGTCATATTGACACCAACACGACCAGGCACATTGTACAATACAATTGGAAGAGGACTTGCCTTAGCGATAGCCTTAAAATGCTGATAAAGTCCCTCCTGACTTGGTTTATTATAGTAAGGACAGATGCTAAGAATACCATCAATACCACTCCAATCAGTCGTTTTAATTTCTTCTACAACAGCAGCTGTATTATTTCCACCACAATATTTCAGGATTGGCACACGACCATTAACAATTCGTTTAATGACAGCGGTCAGTTCATTCTTTTCTTCACGTGATAGGCAAGGAGCCTCACCAGTAGTCGCAAGAATGCAGAAGAAGTCAGCACCGTTATTCAATGGTAGTTAACCAAATTCTCAAGTGCTTCATAATCAATACTGAAATCTTCCTTAAATGGAGTTATCAATGCTATTCCTAATCCATGAAAAACATTCTGCATAGTAATTATCGTCTTTTAAGAGACTCACGGTAAAGACTCCTCAAGGAGTTAATGCGCAGTCCTATTCATATTAAACGCTGAAAACGCGTCTACCAATATCGTTGCAAATATAGCAAATATTTATCAATAACCAAAGACTTTTATCCTTTATCTTAAAGACTAAGCCATCATCTTAACGTGAGCCAATCCATAGGAATATCATTCCAAGAAGCACAAAACAGAGATCGATTGCCTTTGCCTTTAAATTCTTCTCTCTAAACAGTACTGCACCACATAAGAACGATACGAGAACAGAGCCACGACGCACCATTGAGACAATAGATATCATTGCACTCGGTAATGAGAGTGCATAGAAATAGGCAAAGTCTGCCATTGATAGAAAGATAGAGATTAGTAAGATAGACCACTTCCATGAGAAGCAAGCTGTCTTTTCTGCTTTCTTTCGCAGATTGAAAACATAGACGAGAAGAACTGCACCCATCATCATACATTGATAGATATTATACCAACTCTGCGCCATCATACGATCGAGCCCTACTCCGCCATTCTCTGGGCTTGCCATCAGATATTTATCAAGCAGACCGCTGCATGTTCCCATCACAGCTGCCAATACCAAAAAGATAATCCACTTATTATGCTTAAAGTCTATACCCTCTTTCTTACCGCTTTTTGCTAACAGAAACAGGGAAATAATAGCCAGACTGACTCCAATCCATTGACAAATATTTAATCGTTCTCCAAAGACAAGCATTGCACCTACAAGTGTCATGACAGAACGTGTAGCATTAATTGGACCGACTATCGTTAAGGGGAGTTGAGCAATAGCAAAATAACCGAATACCCAAGAAAGGAGTACAATAACGCTCTTTAGAATGATCCATCGATGCATCTCCCAACCACCAGCACCTACATGAAAGATACTGGAATCGAGTACATGGGTATACTGTGACAATAATATCAATGGTAGGAAAATTACCGAACAAAAGAGTGTGTTGAGAAAGAGTACAGGTATGACGTCATTCCCACGAAGAGAATACTTCTTCGATGTATCATAAAGTCCCAACAATGTTGCTGAGACAAAAGCCAAAAGAATCCACATAAGTTCTTTTCTAATACTTTACTTCCCAAAGGAAAAGCGCATTACCAGGCATACTTTCACCTGCATCGCTTCTTGTTCCTCCATCAACAATCTTCTTAAATTCATCTAATGAAAGACGTCCTCGTCCCACCTCAACTAAAGTTCCAACAACAGCACGTACCATATTGCGTAAGAATCGGTTAGCTGTTATCACAAAACACCAATTTGTAACAGCATCATCTGTAGTCAAAGCAAACTCGTCATTGGTAGGAATCCATCGTGCTTCGGTAAGATTACAAATAGTTGTTTTAACGTCCGCACCCGTCTTACAGAAACATTTAAAGTCTTTTTCACCTATCAAATAGGCTGCAGCCTCATTCATCTTATCAAAGTCTAAGGCATAACGAAGCTCACACGAATACTGTCGTGAGAAGGGTTGTTTGCCCGTATAGACATAATAATGATAAGTACGTGAGGTCGCTGAGAAACGTGCGTGGAGGTCTTCACTGACAGCTTCTATCTTGTTTACAGATACATCACGTGGTAAAAGGCGGTTTACTTTATATACCAATTGTTTACAATCAAATGATTGCTCGGTATCAAAGTGTGCAACCATCATTCTGCCATGTACACCTGCATCAGTACGTCCTGCACCTGTAATAGCAATCGTTTCTCTTAGTATTGTAGACAGAGCGTGTTCCAATACTTCTTGTACAGATATCCCATTAGGCTGAATCTGCCAGCCATGATAGGCTGTTCCATCGTATGAAAGGGTGATAAAATATCGTTGCATAATTATCTGCAAAGGTACAAATAATTACTTAAACTCTATCTTCCCTGCAAAGAAAACGGCTCTTAAGTTAAATGCGTGGACGCTTTTCATACTGCTTTAACGGAAGAACCGAAGTTACTCATTAAACAAAAACATAGCTAAGACTGTCAACTATCTATCCTATTAGCAGCCTCTGACACAAAAAACCTTTTTATATTAAGATTTCGAAAACATACAGACAAGGGTATGAAAAATCATTACATAATTTCATGTAAAACATATATAAATAACGGCAAAAACACATGCAAGGAATAGGCTTGTAACCACATGGATGTCAATTAGTTATAAAGTAGTAAAGTAAAAGGTGCTTAATTGGACTTCAAAAGGGCGTTAGTAAGAGTCTTAAAGAGCATCTTTTGCAAGCCAATTAGGCATCTTTTAGAAGTCAAAAGAGCATGTATTTGTTTTAAACTGCATAAAAATAATTTACAAACCTCAACTAATAAGGGAATAAGTTGTTTATAGAAGACAAATAGACATTGCATCTAATTACGTTTATTACGTAATTTATTCCCCTTTGTAAAATCATCTAATTGGGGGTAATCATACCATGTATGTGGATGAATCTCATTCTATTAACAATCTACGCATTTAACGGAAGAACCCAAAAATCTCCATAAAATCCAAATAGCCATCAACATGAAATAATATATAAAGAGCTGGAAGATGGTTACATGAACATTCTCTATACTTGCACAAGGTAGGCTTGAAAGCCAATGAAGAGAGGCATTCAATCCTTCTGTTATAATACAAATACACTTTCCGATAAATAATGATAAAGTAGGCAATGAACTAAGAAGTAACATACAGAATGATGCAGATACAATAAACATTGTACTTGGAACTGCTATTAGACTACTAACAGCAAAGACTGTGGAAACTCTTCCGAAATAGTAAGCTATCAAGGGAGCGGTTCCGAATTGAGCAGCCAATGACACTGCAATCATCCCCCACAACCACCTGACTACTACAAGACTCTTCTTCTGTTGTAAAGGAATTAATTTGTAGATGAGCGGGTAGAACAATAGAATTGACCATACAGAGATAAAGGATAGTTGGAAACCTATATCGAAAAGGTTGTAAGGGTTGCTAACAAGCATGATAATAGCAGTTAGTGCCAAAGTGTTAACAGACAACCGCTCTCTATTCAAGAGTGTTACAAAAGAATAAATAGTCAGCATCACTGCAGAGCGAACAACAGAAGAAGACATCCCAACCAAAACGACATACCCCCAAAGAATAAACAGAATAAGAAGTTCACTTATTCCCCTTTTGAATATTCTTGGTAGGATACGTTCACACCAACTCATAATAAATAAAAGCAAACCATACAAAATAGTAAGATGTAAACCTGACAAAGCTAAGACATGACTTGCACCTGTTATTGAGTAATCTTCCTTTATATCTTTACTAATCAAATGCTTATCACCAAGTGTCATTGCAGCTACTATAGCTAAATGAGTACTATCAAGATTGGTTTCTAATACCTTCATTAACCTCTCTCTATAGATAGATGCTGCTAAGGATGTACGTTGAACAAAACTTATCTGACGAAGACTCACTTTGGTTTTCTGCCATTGATTATAGAAGATAAAGGTTTCTGCAAAATAACCATGTCGCTTTAACCATTGAGCATAATCAAAGGTAGCATCAGAGAAGTTCATGGGTTCTTCAAGATAGGCAGTTGCCTCTATTCCATCTCCAAGATGTAATGTTTGATAGCGATTTGTTATCGTATCACGAAGAATTGATGCCTTAACCTTCATCGGTTCGCCTTCGGTCATAACCATTAAGTCTGTTTGTATGACTTTACCATGAATGACTGGAGTGCTAAGTAGAACAGCCTTAAAGGTTATTTGCGTATTAGGTAGCTGTATATGAGTTCTTTGCCTCTTCATTGAAACGAATGTTCCACCAATTAAAAAGACAGTAAAGAGCAATAACAAACTTTGAAGATACTTCTTCCTCCATACCACAAAGGTAATGACAATCATGCTAACCGTCATTATCCACCAATACATAGAGGATATATCATCTCCCAAAGTATCACCAACAGCAATACCCAACACCAAAGGTACGAGCAACTTTACTGAGGGATACATCAGTAAATCCATTTTCTTCTTCACAGCATTAATGTTTTCATGTACTTCTTGCAAATGTAAGAAAAAGAACTGAAAAACAACAACATTGCACTTGCTTATCTTGCAAGATTTACAAAATATCAGTACCTTTGTCACATGATATTCTACTTTTCTGGTACAGGTAACAGCAAATGGGCTGCAAAGGCATTAGCTTTAGAAACTGACGATACACTCGTTTCAATCCCAGAAGTAATCAAAAGCGATTGTTCTTTTACATTGGAAAAGGATGAACACGTAGGTTTCATCTTTCCTATACATGGATGGAGAGTTCCAAGTATAGTAAAAGAATTTATAACTAAATTAACAATAAAAACAGAAGGAGAAGACACTTCCCACGTTAAACATTATTGTTTCTGCTTGGTTACAGCTGGAGATACTATCGGTAAGGCTATGGAACGATTTCAGCAGCAACTAAAGAATGTAGCAGTGGGTGACTTACTGTCACTAAATGCAGTATGTTCTTTAATAATGCCAGAGTCATACGTTGGTTTACCTGGTATGGATGTAGATACGAAAGAGAAAGAATTAGAAAAGAAGGAACTTGCTTCAAAACAGTTAAAAGAATTCTCTAAGATTCTTAAACAGCATCCTCATACAGATAATAATCAGATTTGGGGCTGGAATCAACTAATGAGAGGTCCTATTCCTTCTTTCTTCTCTGGTCCTGTAGGAGGCTTCTTTGAACGCTTCCTCATCACTGACAAGCCCTTTCATGTAGATAGTCGTCGATGTGTTAAGTGCGGTATCTGTGCTAACGTTTGCCCTGTCGGTGACATCAAAGGTGGCTTAGGATATGAACCAGAATGGCTACATAATAACAAATGCCTCACCTGCTTCTCGTGTTATCACCACTGTCCACACCATGCAATTGAGTTTGGTAAACGTACACAGAAGAAGGGACAATATTTCTATAATAAACTAAATAAACGAAGTTAAACAAAGAATATGATTAAAACATTAAAACAACTATCGCTTATAATATGTCTAATGCTTTGTTCCCTTACCACTTGGGCAGCAAAGGCAGAATCAATCCCTGTACAAGTAAGACAGGCTGATGGTTCTGTTGTTACAGTCATCTTGCGTGGTGACGAACATATCAACTGGTACACAACCCTTGATGGTGTACTGCTTGTACAAGGTGCAGACAACAACTACTATATCGGTAAAGTAGAGAAAAGTGGCAACCTTATTGCTACCAAACAACTTGCGCATGAGGCACATACTCGCTCACAAGCAGAACTTAACTTGATTGCTAAGCAAGATAAGGAAAAGTTCTTTGCTTACGTTAATAAGATTGCAGAAGAATCTGAAAACGCTTACGATAACTCTCCTCTTACACGAAGCCCAATCATAGATTCTGGCTATAATGGTGTACCTTATTTCCCTCACACAGGTAGCCCTAAGGCACTTGTCATCCTTGCAGAGTTCCAAGACACGACATTTACTATCCAAGATACAAAGAAGGTGTTCACAAACTATCTGATGAATGAAGACCATTTCTCAGATAAACGCTATAACCAAGATCAGAACTACAAGGGTGTTCGTGGCTACTTCAAGGATTGTAGCTATGGAAAGTTTACACCTATCTTTGACGTTGTAGGCCCTATCAAACTACCAAAGGCGCATGCTGTCTATGGTGCAGGTAATGATAGAATGGACTTATTACTTGCTGATGCTTGTGCTGCAGTGGATGGAATGGTAAATTTTGCGGATTATGATGCAAACAATGATGGCATCGTTGATTTGGTTTATGTTATTTATGCAGGACATTCTGCCAACACCTCTGGTAATAAAGATACGAATATATGGCCAAAGTCTGGTACTATTACTATCTCAAATAAGTTTGATGGTAAAAGTATCCGACGCTATGGAGTCAGCAATGAGCTTAATGGAAGTGAGAAGACATCTAAGAACAACAAGAAAATTAACGGTATAGGCTTATTCTGTCATGAGTTCTCTCATACGCTTGGACTCCCAGACATTTACGCCTATAATACTGATGCAGAAAATCAAGATAATCAAGGTATGGAATATTGGGACATCATGGATGGTGGAACAGGTATCCGTGGGGGACGCGTACCAGCATCTTATCTTGCATGGGAGCGTGAAGTTATGGGATGGATGAATATCGATGAACTTAAAAATGATATCACTATAAACAACCTAAAGAGCATCGACAATGATGGAAAGGCATACAAGATAGTCAATCCTAAGAATTCAAATGAATATATTGTTTTACAGAGTATACAGAAAGGTGCTTGGAACCAAGGCTGGGGAGATAACACCTATGGTAAGGGTTTATTCGCCTATCGTATCTCATATAAGTCAGGCAAAGTAAATATCTTCGATTATCCTAATAATTTGAAAGGTAAACCACGTGTCATCCCTATCCCTGCTGATGGTAAAATATTAGCTGCAGCCAATGCTGGAGGAAAACTAAATGTATATACTGCTCAGCTCAATGGCGACCCTTATCCTTATAACGGAAATAATAAGATAGACAAATTTACGATGTATGATGGCACCATACTAAAGTGTTCAATATTTGATATTGTAGAGAATGATGCTGAACGTTATGTAAGTTTCAAATTTAAAAACAATGAAACGACTGGCATTCAGTCACCTTCAATCATAGAAAGAAGTACTTCTGACAACCACATATATACCCTTGACGGCAGATATGTAGGTACTAATGCTTCTATCTTACCGCATGGCATCTACATTCAGAATAATAAGAAGTTTGTAAAGTAATACTAACTTCATAACATACATAAAGCCGCCTCTTTATGGGAACGAACCATTCAGAGGTGGCTTTCTTTATCTTTCAAAATAGCATAGACACTTATCAGTTGATAGATAGGAAGCAAACAAAGTATCAGGACATACTGTTTCAAAGTTACTCTCCTCTATTACTTCCCGAATTTATCACGGTTTCTTTCGAGCGATGTAGACATAAAGTCTACTAAAGTTAGAGATGGATTATCATACTAAAATACAAGAATAAGTTTTATTTTAGTTTGCTATCACTTTTAACATTTCGTGTATCTACACTGTTAATCAATAAGTTAAGTAACGGAGACTGATGACAGGAATGACAGGAAAATTGGTTTTCAAAAAATCACCTTACCGTATGTACACCAAAAGAGACACAAAGATTACTCATGTGAGGTAGCTTTTATTCTTCCATACATTGGAAGAACAAGGTACTACCCAAAACATAATAAGAGTCCTATTTAGCATCTATGAATTAGACTTAATAGCCGACCCTTACCTTATTATATTGCCTGACACAAACCCTCACAGCTAATTCTCTCAAACGTGTTAATACTCAGCACATCATGTGCGAATACGCATCATGAATAGTGCTGAGCACAAACACATTACAAAGAGAGCGTTAGAGAGGGCTGTATTATCTTACTTCTCCTGATAAAGATAACGCTTGATACTCTTCTTCGGAGTCTTCGCAAACTCTTCATCACGCAACTCTATTGCCGAGAGATGACAGAAAGATGGCAACATATTGTTCAGTTCCAGACGATTCTGCTCCATAATCTCTTGCAGATCTGACTGCGAGAAGCCCATTTCCTTTGCCTCATCAAAATCAGGGTAGACCAAGCCAACAATCTTATCACCACGCTGAATGATAATACACTCACTGACCATAGACATAGAGTTTAGCTTATCTTCAATTTCCTCCGGATAAACGTTCTGACCATTTGAGCCTAAAAGCATATTCTTAATACGGCCACGAATAAAGAGATGACCATCCGCACTCATCGTTCCAAGGTCGCCCGTATGATACCAACCGTCCTTATCAAGAACTTCTTTAGTAGCCTCCTCATTCTTGTAATAACCTACCATCACATTCTCTCCTCTGGTAATAACCTCACCAGGAACATTTGCAGGATCAGGACTGACAATCTTCACTTCCATATTCAAGACAGGTGTACCACAAGAGCCTGGAACAAAGTCTTTGTAATCACTATAAGTTACCATCGGACCACATTCGGTTGCTCCATAACCACTGGTCACAGGGAAATTAATACTTACCAAGAAGTCTTCAATCTCCTTGTTAAGAGCAGCTCCGCCGGTAACAAGTTCATACGCATTGCCACCAAAGGCTTCCATAACAATCGCACTGATTCTTTCCTTCACCTTCTTGCTAACAACAGGCATCTTCAGCAGCATACGAGTTGCTGTACTTTGTACCTTTGGAAAGACATTCTTACGAATAATCTTCTCAACAACCATTGGTACTGCAATAATAATAGCAGGACGAATATCAGTACAAGCCTGAGCTATCAAAGAAGGACTCGGCAGTCGTGTAAGGAAATATAGATGACTACCAAAGCTAAACTGGCAGATAAACTCACAAATCATTCCATACATGTGAGCCATTGGCAACATACAAAGAACTTTACTACCAGGCTTAATATGTGGTTTCAAATCGGTTGTTGCCCAAGCGAGATTACTACGCACAGAACGATAACTGAGCATCACACCCTTTGAAAAACCAGTTGTTCCGCTGGTATAATTAATCAGTGCAAGGTCGTCAGCCTCGTCTTTGAAATAATTTACATCCTCTGCACGGAAGAACTTTGGAAACTTCTTTCCAAAGAGTGCATTCAAGTTTTCACGAGCATTCGTCAAAGACTCTGAGCGAGAAAGAATCAAAGAGAAGTCTGGTAGATAGATTATACCCTCCAACTGAGGCATCTGTTCTCCATCGATAGTTGTTGCCACAACATCACCAACAAAGAGGAGTTTTGATTCAGAGTGATTAACAATATTGTAAATCTGCTCTGGCTTAAACTCATGCTGAACAGGTACTGCTACAGCTCCATAAGAGAGAGTTGCAAAGAAAGCAACTGCCCATGACGAGGAATTTCTACCACAAAGAGCAATCTTATCACCCTTCTTCAAACCGCTATTCTCAAAAAGAATATGTAATTTCTCTATTTTGCGGGCTACATCATGGTATTGAAGTGTAGCACCAAGGTAGTCAGTCAGAGCATCTTTATCCCAGTTATCCTTGATACTCTTCTCTATACACGCGTTGAAACTTTTTATAGAATCCATTGCACAAAAATATGATTTGCGTGCAAAGTTAAGTAATTTTCTGCACATTTACAAAAACTTTGTGCAATAAAAATATTATAAATAGACAAAAATGAGGAGAAATATTCCTTTTTTATCTTCGAATAATAGAATTCAAAGTTGAATTTTGTTTTCATCTTTCTGTACTCATTTTCTTATTAAA
>CAKMOD010000115.1 GCA_927910885.1 uncultured Prevotella sp.
CTAAAAGGATTGAAAAGCCCTTTCACACACATCTATAACTTTCAATAAATCTAACCGATTACAAAACACCATTTTAAAGATGCCTAATTGGACTTCAAAAGGGCGTTAGTAAGACTTCAAAGGGCACTTTGCAGCTAAAGAGCATCTTTAGAAGCCAATTAAGCATCAATAAAAATAGAGAGTGTGAAATATTATTACAAAAAACACAAATATAAACATCCTAACACCACCTTCTTTACATCTATAAAAACCCTGACAACGACCAAATACTTATCCATTTTCTATAAAACCTTAGTAAATCCTTTGCTGTTGTTAGTTTTTTTTATACCTTTGTAACAAATAATCATATATAACTAAAAGAATGAAGAAATTACTAATTTTTGCACTGTTCCTCGGCTTACAAACAGTGGCAATGGCTCAAGAATCTAACGGATTAGAAAAGAACAAAGCCGTTTACTTGGAGCTATTGGGCGCATCAAACCTTGCAGGTATCAACTATGATGCACGTTTCAACGACCACACACGCTTTGGCTGGAGAGCCGGATTGAGCTTCGGTTATGGTCATAATTCCGGCATTTTCTGGGAAGGTTCAGACGTACGTGGTTATGCTGTACCATTGGAAGTTAACTATCTCTTGGGTAGCCAAAAGAACAACCTTGAGCTTGGTGTGGGTGCCAGTGTGGGTATATACAATATACACGGTATCTTTGTGGAGTCTGTAGATGGTCCGAAGTCTTCGTTGTCAGCTGACCAACAGAAGCATGCTGTGGGAGAGTATAACACTCCAGAAGGAACAAAGACCTGGCTGGCTTACAATGAGAGTCGTAACAAATTCGGCTACTATATCTTTGGAAACATCGGCTATCGTCACGTATCTAATAAGGGTTTCCTGTTCCGTGCAGGTTTCAGTCCTTCTTTTACTATTGGGGAGAAGAATGCTGTTAAGAAAGCGTTCTTCTATCCATACCTCGGCTTCGGTTGGGCATTTTAATTAAGAAACAGATAATAACAAAAGCAGGGACGTACGTAGCGTGCGCCCCTGCTTTGTGTTTACAAACACTGAGAAATTAGTGATTCACCTTATCAATCATATAGTCATAAAAATTATAATTCTTGACCTGACGCTCCTTCAACACAACACGTATTGAATCAAAAGGCTGGGTATTATCGTATGAAGTAGAGAATCTTACCTGACATCCATCCTTCAAAAGTTCAGCTTCTGGAACGACTTTCATATTCTTTCGAGCAAGCACCTTTGCAGGAAAGACAACATCCACCCCTTCCTTTGTCAGCTGTTCCACAAACGCAGGAGAGCCATAATCTCGGGCAAGTTTCAATAGTGAAGCCTTATCTACAGGTTTCTGCTGACACTCGTGGATGTACCTTACATAAAAATCTGTTACCATATCTGATTCGTCCCACGCCATAGGAACAGGATAAACCTTACTACTTCCATCTTTAGACAACGCCAACAAGAAGGTAAAACCATCATCCGTTTCTGGATAACAGATAGAAACTGGCAAATAAACAGAAGTGTTAGTTATGTCGGAAACTAAAGCAGCATAGACCTGAAATTCCTCGTCTGCACCTTTCCAAATATCTTCTCGTGTAAAGACTTTCTTATTAAACAAAACTTTACCACCTTTTGAAATTGTCACTACCAACTTCTTTACAAACTCATCAGAATTCTTCACCTTAGCCTTACTACCAACAGTGTCAACCCGAACATGCCAGTCTCCATAAACTGTATCTATCATCGCATTCTCGTTAGAGATATCTTCCTTCTTCAAGGTTTTATCCTCTTGAACAGCAGATGTATCCTCAACAGGAGCTGCTGCAGGGGCTTTCCGAACTCCCGGTGCACAACAAGCAGACAGAAGACCCATACCCAAAGCGATAAGTAACAAAGCTTTAAAAGACTTTGTATTTCTATTTTTTCTCATCATATTTCTTTTTTATAATTAGCAACAAATCTGATTTATTGATTTACCCACAAAAGTAAATAAAAAGTTTAACATTGCAAGTTTATACCTTAAATAATATAGATAAAAAAAGAACTGCTTCCCATCTTCATATAAAAAGACGGAAAGCAGTTCCATTATCTATTCTTTATATTTATCCTCTATTCAGCTGTTTGTCACAGCCTCATCGGCTCTACTTAACAGGAATCTCCTCTAAAGTCTGAACGAGAAGTTTCCAGAATGGCTCAACAGTTGCTATCTCAAGACGCTCCTTCGCTGTATGTGGACTGCGGAGAGTTGGACCAAGACTAACAACATCCATACCTGGATACTTACCGAGGATAACTGAACATTCAAGACCAGCGTGGTCTACTTGCACAATACCTTCTACACCATTCTGCTCCTTATAAACCTTCTTCAAGAGATTAAGTATTTCACTATCAGGGTTTGGATCCCAACCACCATATTGACCACTGAAGACTGTCTTCATACCAGCCATATTGAAGCAGCTTTCCAACTGAGTAGAGATATAATCTCTCATGTCCTCACGGCTTGAACGAGCAAGAATCATAATCGTTGCCTTAGTTGGCTCAATATGTATAATTGCAAGGTTTGATGAAGTCTCAACAACGTTTGGATAAGATGGAATCATACGCAAAACACCATTGTGACAAGCGTAGATAGCATCAATAAGGTTGTCCTGAATATCTACAGGAACGAGTGTAGCTGGTTTCTCAACATCCTCTGCGAAGAACTCTACATTTGGTTCAATACCCTTAAACTCATCTTCGATAAGTGCCTTCTGACGAGCAACCATATCCTTTAAAGCTGCAACATTCTCCTGTGGCAAAGCCAAAACGACCTCTGCCTTGAACGGAATAGCATTACGCATATTACCACCTTCCCAAGAAGCTAAGCGTGCACCAATTTCGGTAACAGCATTGCGAACAAAGCGAACCATCTCCTTATTAGCATTAGCACGTCCCTCATTGATTTCAAGACCAGAGTGACCACCACGGAAACCCTTCAAAGTTACCTTAACAGCAGCTTCCTCGTCGTTTTCAACCTCCTTATACTCCAAGGTAGAAGTAACGTCAACACCACCTGCAGAACCAATCACAAACTTGCCCCATGTCTCAGAGTCAAGATTCATAAGGATGTCACTCTGCAACTCACCGCTTGGCATCTCGTTGACACCATACATACCCGTTTCCTCATCACGAGTAATCAACGCCTCTACAACACCATGCTTCAAGGTCTTATCTTCCATGACAGCCATGATAGCAGCAACACCGATACCATCGTCAGCACCAAGTGTAGTGTTGTTTGCATATACCCATCCATCCACGATATGTGTCACGATTGGGTCAGTTTCAAAGTTATGATTACTATCTGGAGCCTTCTGTGGAACCATGTCCATGTGTGCCTGCAACAGAACTGTCTTACGGTTTTCATATCCCGGTGTAGCAGGCTTGCGCATTACAACATTGCCACCAGCATCGATATATGATTCAACACCTACTCTTGCTGCAAAGTCTAACAAGAACTTCTGTACTTTCTCTGGTAACCCCGAAGGACGTGGAACCTGTGTCAGATCATCAAAGTTTCTCCAAAGGCCTTCTGGCTTAAGATTTCTGATTTCACTCATAATGTTGATTTTAAAAGGTTAATATCATTGTTTATTGATTCGCTCAAAACTTTCTTCCTCTACCTTACTTTGCAGGGCGGGTGAGCTCAGCTGGACCACCCAAAGATACTGGTGTCTTAGTGAAACTCAGTGATATCCATGCGTAAACACCTAAAAGAATCACCAGCAAGGTCTGAATGGTATGTACAATCAGTACGAAATAGAGAGCCTGATTGTCTGCCACCCCATAAAGTATCAGCATTGTTTTAACAGCAAAGTGCCATGGTCCTGCTCCGTTAGGCGTTGGTACAATAACAGCTACCGAGCCAACGACAAAGCTAACAAGCGCACAAGAAAGACCGAGGTTTGCTGTTGCATCAAAGCAATAGAATGTCAAGTAATAATGAAAGAAGTAACTTCCCCATATCGCCAGACTGTAGAAGATAAACAAAGGAATATTCTTAACTTTACGCAAAGAACTTATTCCCTGCCATATACCACCTAACATCTCCTTCACTTTCTTGTAGAAAGCAAGATGACGAAATACATAATAGAAGAGGATAATAGATGCAACACCACAGATAGCCGTTACCAGCCAACCCGTTGGTGAGAACATTCCGAAGATATCATCAATACGTGTACCCGTCCTTGAAAAGAAGTTCGTGAAAACTCTTATCTGCATCAAAAAGGCTGTGGCACTGATAAGTAATACGATAAGCGTGTCTACTGCGCGCTCGGTTACTACTGTACCAATAGCTTTTGGAAAGGCAACCTTATCATACCTATTCAACACTCCACAACGAGCAAACTCACCAATTCGGGGTATAAGCAGGCTAACAGCATAAGAAAGGAAGATAGAGTTAACACAAACCGATGCGCGTGGATGCTCACCGATGGGCTCAAGACTCTGCTTCCATCTCCACCCACGAAAAGCCTGCGCCAGTATGCCGAAAGGGAGTGAGAGAATCATCCAAGTCCAGTTCATCTCATGTAGAAGTACATGTTTGATACTGGAGAAGTCGAATCCCCTATACATCCAATAAAGGATTGCACTTCCAAGTAGTAACGGCAATGCAATCTTCACAGTATTGTTGAACAGTTTCTTCGTCCTCATATAATGGAGCAAAGATAATTAAAATGTTTTTTAATGCAAAATAAAATGAGTATCTTTGTAGGCAAATAAAGAAAAATTATGAAATTAGTCAAGCCAAAGAAGAATTTGGGTCAGCACTTCCTCACTGACTTAAGCATAGCTCGTCAGATTGCTGACACCGTTGATACCTGTCCAGATATCCCAGTGTTAGAGATTGGACCGGGTATGGGTGTCCTTACTCAATATCTTGTTGAGAAGCCACGTGAAGTGAAAGCGGTAGAGATAGACTCGGAAAGTGTTGCCTTTCTCTACGAGAAGTTCCCAAAGTTACGTGAGAATATTCTTGGACAAGACTTCCTCCTCATGGATTTAAATGAAATCTTTAATGGCAAGCAATTTGTACTGACAGGAAACTACCCTTACGACATCTCGTCGCAAATCTTCTTTAAGATGCTTGATTACAAGGACCTTATTCCTTGCTGCACAGGTATGATACAACGTGAGGTTGCACAGCGTATGGCTGCTGCTCCAGGCTCAAAGACATACGGTATCTTATCGGTATTGATACAAGCTTGGTACGATGTTGAATATCTTTTCACAGTTGACGAAAACGTCTTCAACCCACCTCCAAAGGTTAAGAGTGCCGTTATCCGTATGACTCGCAACGAAGTGACGGATATCGGTTGTGATGAAAAACTATTCAAACGTGTGGTAAAGACTGTATTCAACCAGCGTCGAAAGATGTTACGTGTGAGCCTTCGACAAATATTTAACATGGGTAAACCAGCAGATGGTTTCTATGAGCAGGACATCATGACCAAACGTCCAGAGCAATTATCAATACCACAGTTTGTTGAACTAACAAATATGGTTGAAGAACAATTAGCTAATTACCAACAATAGAGTACATGACAAGAAAAGAGCAGTATGAGCAACTAATACCACAGATAGCAGGGCTTATCAAGGACGAAACAAACCTTGTAGGCATCTTAGCAAACGTGTCAGCAGTCTTACACGAAGCCTTCCCTGAACGTTTCTTTTGGACAGGTTTCTATCTTTATGAGGGAAAGGAAACACTCTCATTAGGACCATTCCAAGGATCAGTTGCCTGCTATTCTATTCCATACGGTAAAGGTGTCTGTGGAAAGGCATGGGAAGAAGGACGCACCCTCATTGTTCCCGATGTAGAGAAATTCCCTGGACACATTGCTTGTAGTAGTCTCTCACGCAGCGAGATTGTTATTCCGATGTATGATGACTCACATACTTTCCGTGGTGTACTCGACATTGATAGCACTCGTCTCAACGACTTCAACGAAGACGATAAAGAAGGTTTGGAACGTATCATCAAACTACTGATGGAAGAAACACAGCATCTCTTCCAGTAAAAAGGATAGAAAACCTTGTTTTAAACAGGAATAACAGAAAACCGTCCACCCATACGGATAGTGCATAAGGAGTAAAACCTTGTTTTGACAAAAAAGTAAAGTAAAATCTTGTGCATATCCGAATTAATACCTATTTTTGTAAAGTAGAAATTTAATATTACGAATATATGTTAGACGTTAAGCAGACATTAAATGATGCCAGCGAGCGCATGGAAATGGCAACGATGTATCTCAATGATGAGTTGCAGCGCATCCGTGCTGGCCGTGCAAACGTAGCCATCCTCGATGGTGTACGAGTAGAATCTTATGGTTCAAAGGTTCCTTTGAATCAGGTTGCCTCAGTCATGGTGCCTGACGCACGTACCATCGCTATCAAGCCATGGGACAAAAAAGCTATCCGCGATATTGAAAAAGCTATCATGGACTCAGATGTTGGTATCACACCAGAGAACAATGGTGAGCTGATTCGTCTGAACTTGCCTCAGCCAACAGAGGAGCGTCGTCGTGACTTGGTAAAGCAGTGTAACAAGATTGGCGAGCGCACAAAGGTTGAGATTCGCAATGTTCGTTCTGATATCAAGGAGAAACTGAAGAAAGCTATCAAGGACGGTCTTTCAGAAGACAACGAGAAGGATGCCGAAGACAGCTTACAGAAGATTCATGACAAGTTCATTAAGCAGGTTGAGTCACTGCTCGAAGATAAGCAGAAGGAGATTATGACCGTTTAAAAAACATAGTAGCCCTCCCCCTTACCCCTCCCCCAAAG
>CAKMOD010000116.1 GCA_927910885.1 uncultured Prevotella sp.
GTACGTGTTCTGATAGCTTTGGTAATAAACGAATAAACGTTTTAAGAAATCTTGCAAACCACTGCTTTGTAATGAAGTAAAACAAAAAATATTAATAAAAACTCATAAATATTCTCTGTTCCTCCACGCACCAACGGTGCCTCTGTGCCTAACGATTGCAACGATATAAAACCTCTGTGTTCTCCTTTGCTCTGTGTGACCAATCTTCAAAGTTCTAATCTCAAACGGTATCACTCCAAATTGCTGAAGACCCCATTTTTAAACCGAATTTAGGCTCTTATTAGTATCTTGTCTGTCTTTGTAACTTGATGTTAGTACACTATGCTGGCGTTACAATAACAGACAAGATGCTTGCCAATACAACAAAATCTGTTTAGAATCATATACTCAATTAGGTTTAGAAGTCAAAAGAGAGCTGCCCATCACCCAAAAGGTTATAACTTTTGCGATGATAAGGTGTGATACCATGTTCACGAATAGCCTGACGATGCTTCTTCGTTGGATAACCCATGTTTGACTGCCAGTCATACTGCGGATATTCCTCTGCCAAGGAGAGCATATAATCATCACGATAAGTCTTGGCAAGGATTGAGGCAGCTGCAATAGAAAGATACTTCCCATCCCCTTTAACTATGGTTGTTGAAGGTAGATCTTGGTAAGGCTTAAAACGATTACCATCAACGATAACCGCTTCTGGACGTACCTTCAACTGGTCCAACGCTCGATGCATAGCCAAGAAAGAGGCGTTGAGAATATTTATCTTATCTATCTCTTCAGGAGTAACGATTCCCACCGCCCACGCAATAGCATCTCGCTCAATTTCCTCACGAAGTGTATAACGTTTCTTAGCCGTCAACTTCTTAGAGTCGTTTAACAACTCATTCTGATAATCGGGTGGTAGGATAACGGCTGCTGCATAGACACTTCCAGCAAGGCATCCTCTGCCCGCTTCGTCGCAACCAGCCTCTATAAGGTCTTCATAATAATGACTTTTCAGCATGAGTAATAGGTTTTAAAAGTTAAAGAATCTTTCGTTTTAATCTTATATAACAAATGTTTTTCGCAGAGTGAACATTCCTTGCACAACACACAGTTACTTTTGCATACGTAAAACAAAGAATGGTTTTTACACCTTAATTATATAAAGCAAGAATTAAAGAACAAAGAATATGAAAAAAGAATGGATTCTCATCGAGCGTAACGCATCGTACAACGAGCTTAGTCGTTTCTTCACAGACGCTGCTGCATGGTTCCAAACTCCATTGGAGTGGCTACGTAATTATTACAGCTCAGTCCTTGAACGAGAGGTGAGCAGCAAGCAGGCTTCGTATATCACACAAGCTCAGTTAGCTTTGATTCTAACTATATTCCCTATCGTTTCATCATTACTATTACAGGGAGTGTTCCTTACTTGGTTTGCCTTCAGCCTTTATAAGTGCAAGAAGGGATAAGGTGTCTTTCTATACGCCTTGTATATCTGTAAGCAAACAGGCGTTCATAAGCGTAGTGAAACGCATATAAACGCCTGTTTGCTTTTATCTATCTCCTTAAAACATCATTGCAATACGCTTGATACCTGCTACCAAAGCATCCACTTCCTCACGTGTATTATATAAGCCGAAGGAGGCACGAACAGTACCAAGGATACCAAGGCGATCCATCAAAGGTTGTGCACAATGATGACCTGTGCGGACAGCAATACCTAACTGGTCGAGCAATGTACCAAGATCCATGTGGTGAATATCACCGACATTGAAACTGATAACAGCATCCCCACTGTCATTACGATGTCCATAGATGTGCATACCCTCTATCTCACGAAGTTGCAGAAGTGCATAACGTGTGAGGTCCTGCTCATGAGCAAGGATGTTATCCATCCCCAAGGAAGTAACATAATCGAGGGCGGTTGCAAGTCCATGCGTTGCGATATAATCAGGAGTTCCTGCTTCAAACTTCAAAGGTGGACGCTCGAAGGTTGTCTTCTCAAAGCTGACACGCTCTATCATTTCACCACCACCTTGATACGGAGGTAGTCGATCGAGCCACTCTTCTTTACCATAAAGAACACCCACACCGGTAGGTCCATACACCTTATGACCACTAAAAGCGAGGAAGTCGCAATCTAAGTCTTGCACATCAACGGCAAAGTGAGGAACGCTTTGCGCACCATCCACAACGACAGGTACGCCGTGTTCGTGGGCGATACGGATCATCTCCTTTACAGGATTGACAGTTCCAAGGACATTACTAACCTGCGTTACACTAACAAGCTTTGTGCGTTCAGTGAAGAGTTTTTCATATTCTTCAAGCTGAAGTTCGCCCTCATCGGTCATTGGAATAACCTTTAACACAATTCCCTTACGCTGTTCCTGTAACTGCCAAGGAACGATATTTGAGTGATGTTCCATAGTAGAAACTATCACTTCATCACCTTCCTTTATACAGCCTTCTACAAAACTGGAAGCTACGAGGTTCAAACTCTCTGTTGTACCGCGTGTGAAGACAATCTCAGTTGTTGAACGGGCATTGATAAACTTTCGCACCGTTTCACGTGCAGCCTCATGCAAGTCGGTTGCCTGTTGTGACATCCAGTGTACACCACGATGTACATTGGCATTTACATTGAGGTATTCTTCCTGCATAGCATCCAACACACAGAGCGGCTTCTGTGTGGTAGCACCATTGTCAAGGTAAACCAGTGGTTTGCCATAGACTGTGCGGGAGAGAATTGGGAAGGAGTCCCGAACTTTCGTTATATCGTACATCTTTTATTGGACTAATGGGCCATATTAGGCTAATTGGGCTAATAAGCCCAATGCCAAATTACTTACATAAATCGCAACCTTCACACTTATCAAGCTCACCACGGAAACGCTTCTCTACCAAATGGTGAAGACGGTCGCGCAATGGCTCAAGTTCCATCTTGTCAATTACCTCATTGATAAAGGCAAACTCAAGGAGGAGTTTTGCTTCTTTCTTATCAATACCACGCTGCTGCATGTAGAAGAGCGCAGCATCATTGAGCTGTCCTACCGTTGAACCATGATTACACTGAACATCATCAGCATAAATCTCAAGCATTGGCTGGGTGAACATACGAGCAGTCTTGCTACCGCAGAGATTACGGTTATTCATCTGTGAGAGGGTCTTCTGTGCACCCTTGCGAACCAGTACACGACCTGCAAAAGCACCAACAGCATTCTCATCAAGTACATACTTATAAAGTTCAGTACTTGTACAATGAGGTACCTGATGATCGATGAGCGTATTATTGTCAACATGCTGACTCTTATCGGCGATCACACAACCATTACAGAAGCATTCGCTACCCTCACCCTTAAATACAAGGTCGAGCATATTACGAGTAACACCATTATGCAATGTAATAACATTGTGGCTTACACGTGAATCACGCTGTTGTTCAATATAAACATTTGATACACGTACGTTCTTTGCATGAGTTTCCTCAAGACAGTTGAGTTCAAGACTTGCATTTGCACCTACATAGGCTTCGATTACCTGTGTAGCAAGGAAGTTACGGTCGTCAGCTGCATGATCACAGAAAAGGAACTGCGCCTTAGCGCCTTCTTCAAGAACAATGAGTACTCGACGGTTGACCATCAAGTCAACATCTGAACGAAGAATATTAATTACCTGTATGGTACGATCAAGTTGTACATTCTTTGGCACATAGATGAAGAGACCATCTTGCGCAAGCATTGTATTCAAAGCCGTAATAGCATCTGCCTCAGTATTGGCAAGACGACCATAGTACTTCTCAACCAATTCTGGACGTTCAGTTGCTACACGATTTAAACTGTCTACAATAACACCTTCACTCAGTTTTGCCTTAGGAAGGATCTTGCTGTAGAACTGATCATTGACTACGAAGTAAAGAGAAGTGCTAAGATTTGGTACATCGCACTTGAAGGTCTCGTATGGATTAACAGGAATCTCAAGACGATTGAGATTCAACCCATAGTCTGGTTCAAAGAGCTTCTGCATATCCGTGTACTTATAGCGTTCCACCTTCTTGGTTGGAAAGCCCTGCCGACGGAAGTCTTCAAAAGCCTTATCGCGTACCTCATTGAGCACAGGTGCAGCATGCTCTTTGATGAGTTGCTGCGCCTCTGTATAGAGGTCTATATATTGTTTTTCGCTTTGCATTGTAATTTCTTTTTGGAGGTTTTATCTAAAGGATAGCGGATTAGAGATTATAGAAAAGCTAGATTAACTAGGACTGCTAGGTTAACTAGAATAACTAGGATAACTAGGACTGCTATAAAAACTAAACACTCTAAAGCCAGCCATTAATCTTCAGCTTCAACCTCTTCCTTAATCCAATCGTAACCGCGTGTCTCAATCTCCTTAGCAAGTTCTGGACCTGCAGTCTTCACGATACGACCCTTATAAAGTACATGGATAACATCTGGCTTAATCATCTCTAACAGACGCTCATAGTGCGTGATAACAATAGCTGAAGTCGTTTCATTGTGCATCTTGTTTACACCCTCAGCCACGATACGCATAGCGTCAACGTCAAGACCAGAGTCTGTCTCATCAAGAATACTAAGCTTTGGCTCCAACATTGCCATCTGGAATATCTCGTTACGTTTCTTCTCACCACCAGAGAAACCTTCGTTTACGCTACGGCGAGAGAGTGTTGAGTCCATACCTACTAACTGACGCTTCTCACGCATGAGTGCCATAAACTCTGCAGCCTTCATTGGCTCTAAACCTTCATAGGCACGCTTTGCATTGATAGCAGCCTTCATGAAGTTAGTCATACTTACGCCAGGTATCTCTACTGGATACTGGAAAGACAAGAAGAGTCCCTCATGAGAGCGATCCTCAGGCTTCATCTCCAAGAGATTCTTGCCATTAAACAATGCCATACCGTCAGTTACCTCATAGAGAGGATTACCTGTAAGTACTGCACTCAGCGTTGACTTACCAGATCCATTAGGACCCATAATTGCATGAATCTCACCATCATTAATTGTGAGGTTGATGCCTCTTAATATTTCTTTACCTGCGATGGTTGCATGCAGGTTTCTTACTTCTAACATATTATCTTTGTTTTTATTTTTTTCTTCACTAAAAATATATTAACGAAATCTAACAACATATCAAATACGAAATCAGAGGTATGATACTCACCATGGGCCATCTTCTCCGCTTTCTCTTGCGCTCTCTGCTCTTCAAAAAGCGATGGCGAAGAGTCATTATAACCAAAGAAGGACTTTGATTTCTTCTTGTAGCGTGGTAAGTTGCCTATCATCTCCGAGCCCGTAACTGTACGATAGAGACGAGTTTCAAAGGGCTTGGGTATCGATGGCAACCCCATCACAGACTGGCATGTAATCGCTGTATCCTGCTTCACTTGCTTCTCAATAAGATACTTCTCCCATGGTTTTAACTGCCATGACTGAGCTTGAAGCATTGTTGTTAGCAGCAAGCCAGACGTGATAAGAATGACCTTTCGCATGTTGTTTATTCAGTTATATTATCCTACCGTTCCTTCAAGTGTTACAGAGAGTAGTTTCTGTGCCTCAACCGCAAACTCCATAGGAAGCTTATTGAGTACGTCCTTAGCATAACCATTGACAATCAAACCAACAGCATCTTCAGTAGGAATACCACGCTGATTGCAATAGAAAAGCTGATCTTCACTAATCTTAGAAGTGGTAGCCTCATGCTCTACAATGGCTGTATCATTATGAATATCCATATAAGGGAAGGTGTGAGCACCACAGTGTGAACCTAAGAGAAGAGAGTCACAACTTGAGTAGTTACGAGCGTTCTCCGCATTGGCTGTAGCACGAACCAAGCCACGATAAGAGTTCTGACTATGACCAGCGGAGATTCCCTTAGAGATGATTGTACTCTTAGTATTCTTACCCATGTGAATCATCTTCGTACCCGTATCAGCCTCTTGATAGTTGTTTGTTACAGCAACAGAATAGAACTCTGCCTGCGAGTTATCACCCTTCAATACACAAGAAGGATATTTCCAAGTGATTGCCGAACCTGTCTCTACCTGTGTCCATGACAGCTTTGAGTTTACACCACGAAGCTCACCACGCTTTGTAACAAGGTTCAAGACACCACCCTTACCATTCTCATCACCAGGATACCAGTTCTGAACAGTAGAGTATTTTACTTCTGCATTGTCCAATACAACTATTTCAACTACAGCTGCATGCAACTGATTCTCATCACGCATTGGGGCTGTACAGCCCTCAAGATAGCTAACGTATGAATCATCATCAGCGACAATCAGTGTACGTTCAAACTGACCTGTATTAACCGCATTGATACGGAAATACGAACTAAGTTCCATTGGACAGCGAACTCCCTTAGGAATATATACAAAGGAGCCATCACTGAACACCGCAGAGTTGAGTGCTGCAGAATAGTTATCACGATAAGGAACAACACTTCCGAGATACTTACGTATCAAGTCAGGATGCTCCTGAACTGCCTCACCGATAGAGCAGAAGATGATACCCTTCTCAGCCAACTGCTTCTTAAAAGTAGTCTTCACTGACACGGAGTCCATAATGGCATCTACTGCCGTACCACTCAAAGCAAGACGCTCTTCCAATGGAATACCTAACTTATCAAAAGTCTTTGCTAACTCTGGATCAATCTCCTTGTTCTTAGGCTTCTTCGCCAATGGATCAGCATAATAGGAGATATCCTGTAGATGTAACTCTGGCAAATGCAAGTGTCCCCAAGTTGGTATAGGGAGTGTCTGCCAGTAACGGAAAGCCTTCAAACGAAAATCGAGGAGCCACTCTGGTTCCCCTTTCTTCTGCGAAATAAGTCGAACGACATCTTCGTTCAGACCTTTCGGAATGACCTCCGTATGTACATCAGTCGTAAAGCCGAACTCATACTTCTGCTCTGCGACCTTCTTTACAAATTCATTATTCTTGTTCTCAGACATTTGTTTTTTGCGATTAAAGAGAGGGAGAATGCTCAGGAGTTAAAAGAGTTAGAGGGAGTTGGAAGAGTTAAAGAGAATACGTACATTTTCAGTATGTTTCTTTATCTCTAACGTTTAGCCCATCCAAATACATTATCTATCTTTCCTATACCTATTGTTTGATTCATTTAAACCTATCGTTTCAATTCATCCAACAATAAGTTCTTAGTTCCCGCCGTCTCTATTCTCAATACTTATATACACTCTATGAACATACAATATGTATGCCACAAAGACCAATGGCAACATTTGTTACCATGAAGAAAAAACCGCCTTTACTCCTTTGATGGAGAAAAGACGGTTTTTTATATTATTACAATTTCTGTTCAACCTCAATCTCCGTGAAGGTTTCGATGATATCACCCACCTGCAAATCATTGTAGTTGACAAGTGAGATACCACATTCAAGTCCTGTTGCGACATCCTTCACATCATCCTTATAACGCTTCAGAGCATCAATAGGAGCTGTATGGATAACGATTCCGTCACGGACTACGCGACCCTTATCCTTGCTGTGAACCTTACCTTCAGTAACCATACCACCGGCAACAGTTCCAACCTTGGAAATCTTGAAGACTTGCTTAACCTCGAACTGACCTGTGACAATCTCTTTCTTCACCTTGTCAAGCATACCTACCATCGTAGACTTAACGTCGTCGATAGCATCGTAGATGACAGAGTAAGTGTTGATTTCTACACCCTCACGGTCAGCCAAACGGCGTGCATCAGCAGAAGGACGAACCTGGAAACCGACGATGACAGCATCAGAAGCAGATGCCAACATAACATCGTTCTCAGAAATCTGACCTACAGCCTTACTGATAACATTAACATTAACCTTCTCAGTTGACAGCTTGATGAATGAGTCAGACAAAGCCTCGATAGAACCATCAGTATCACCCTTCACAATGATATTCATCTCATGGAACTCACCACGAGCGATTCGGTGAGATATATCAGACAGTGTAAGACGAGTTTGTGTACGCAAGCCCTGCTCACGCTGCAACTGTTCACGCTTGTTTGCAATCTCACGTGCCTCCTGCTCAGTCTCCATAACATGGAAGGTATCACCTGCTGTTGGTGCACCATTGAGACCGAGGATGATTGCAGGTTCTGCTGGTCCAGCACTCTCAATACGCTGATTACGCTCATTGAACATAGCCTTAATACGACCCCAAGAAGTACCAGCGATAACGTTATCACCAATCTTCAATGTACCATTAGATACGAGAACCGTACTAACATAACCACGACCCTTATCAAGTGATGACTCTATGATAGTACCTGTAGCCTTACGGTTTGGGTTAGCTTTGAGATCCATCATATCAGCCTCAAGAAGAACTTTATCAAGAAGTTCGTTCACTCCGATACCCTTCTTAGCACTAATCTCCTGACACTGATACTTACCACCCCACTCTTCAACAAGCAGATTCATCTGTGACAAGTCTTCACGAATCTTATCTGGGTTAGCTCCTGGCTTATCAATCTTATTGATTGCAAAGACCATTGGAACACCTGCAGCCTGTGCATGAGCAATCGCCTCCTTGGTAGTAGGCATCACAGAGTCGTCAGCTGAAATGATAATAATCACGATATCCGTTACCTGTGCACCACGAGCACGCATAGCCGTAAATGCTTCGTGACCCGGAGTATCAAGGAAGGTAACCTTACGGCCATTCTCAAGTGTCACACCATAAGCACCGATGTGCTGGGTAATACCACCCGCCTCACCGGCAATTACATTCGTATTACGGATATGGTCGAGCAAAGAAGTCTTACCGTGGTCAACATGACCCATGACAGTCACGATAGGTGCACGTGATACGAGATCGTTCTCGTCATCCTCTTCTTCACTAACAGCTTCCTGTACTTCGGCACTTACATATTCTGTCTTAAAGTCGAACTCATCAGCAACAAGGTTGATAGTCTCAGCATCCAGACGCTGGTTGATAGACACCATGATACCTACAGACATCAAAGTAGAGATGACATTTGTTACAGGAACATTCATCATTGTTGCCAACTCAGAAACAGTAACAAACTCTGTCAACTTCAATATCTTACTTTCCTTGCGCTCTGCCTTCGCCTCAGCATTCAGACGTTCTTGAACAGCATCACGCTTTTCCTTACGGTACTTAGCGCCCTTCTTATTCTGACTCTTGCTTGTCAAACGAGCAAGTGTCTCCTTTACCTGGCGTGCTACTGCCTCATCATCAACCTCTAAAGGCTTCTGATTACGGTTGCGATTCTTCTTACCCGCATTCTTGTTACCACCGCCATTATTGTTATTGCCTTTCTTACCGTTCTGGTTCTGCTGCTGATTAGCGGCAGCATTGATATCGACGCGTTCCTTGTTAATACGAACGCGTTTCTTCTTGCCCTGACCATTACCCTGACCAGCCTTCTCTTCACGCTCTTTACGGCGTTCCTCCTTACTCTTCTTCTTAGGGCGGGTACTCTGGTTCAAAGTGCTGAGATCAATCTTACCCAAGACATTCACCTTAGGTGTATTCAAGATTTTCTTCTCATTCTTGGTCATGAACAAGCCATTATCTTCCTTCTCCTCTACCACAGTAGGTTCTGATGGAGCATTAGTATCAGCTGGTTCAACCTTAACCTTAGTTTCAGCCTTCACCTCTGCTTCAACAGCAGGAGTTTCTTTCTTTGCAGGCTCAGCCTTCACCTCAACAGGCTTCTCAACCTTTGGAGCTACAGGCTTAACCTCTTCATTACTTGCTGCATGCTTCTTGCTTGCATCATGCTTCTCTACCTTTTTCTTCTCCTCTGCAGGTTTAACGGCAGCTGCAACTGGAGTTTCTTTCTTCTCAGCAGGAGCAACAGCTTTCTTTGCAGCTGGCTTATTCAGCTGATCAAGATCAATCTTTCCAACTGGTTTATACTGTTGACGCTCAGCCTTCAAGACAGCCTCACCTTTATGTTCTGCTGAGCTTTTCTTCTCTTTAGTTTTCTTCTGCAAGAGCTTAGCTGCGTCCTTCTTTACCTCCTTATCATTATTGAAAGCTCCTACGAGAGCGTTATACTGACCCTCGCTTAGCTTAAAGTTAAGCTCGTTCTTCACCTCACCTAACTCTGGCTTCTTCTCTAAGAACTCCACTGCCGTTTGGAGTCCTATATTCAATTCACGAATTGCTTTGTTTAATCTGATGCTCATTAACTTTATTTTTCGGTGTAGGGTGTTGGTTGTTGATATGCCTTTTGGTAGAGAGGGGTTCCGAACATGGAGTTGCTGAATAGTCACACCCGTTAGCTTTCAGTCAACAGCCATCACCCACCAACCAATCACCTTTTACTGTTCAAACTCTGATTTCAATACATTCAACACGCTATCAACGGTTTCAACCTCCAAATCTGCCTTTTCTATCAGCATCTCACGTGGAGCGTTAAGAACCTGACGTGCTGTATCGAGTCCGATACCCTTAATAGCATCGATAACCCACTGATCGATTTCATCAGAGAACTCATCCAAGTAAATATCCTCCTCTGCACTCTGTTCGTCAAGTTCACGGAATACGTCGATGGTATAACCTGTCAGCATACTTGCCAACTTGATATTCATACCGCCACGACCAATCGCAAGACTAACCTCCTCTGGCTGCAAGTAAACTTCGGCCTTCTTATTCTCCTCATCAACTGTCAAACTGCTCACCTTTGCAGGAGCGAGTGCACGCTGAATAAAGAGTTTCGTATTTGCTGTCCAATTGATAACATCAAGGTTCTCATTGCAAAGTTCACGAACGATACCATGAACACGGCTACCACGTACACCAACACAAGCTCCAACTGGGTCGATACGCTCATCAAAGCTCTCAACTGCAATCTTAGCACGCTCACCAGGCATACGAGCAATCTTACGAATAGCGATCAAACCATCGTTGATTTCAGGCACCTCAGCCTCAAGCAGACGCTCAAGGAACTCAGGAGCAGTACGTGAAAGAATAATCTTAGGATTGTTATTCTCGTTATCAACACGATGAATCACCGCACGAACAGTCTCACCTTTACGATACTGATCACGTGGAATCTGCTCGCCCTTAGGGAGAATCAACTCGTTGTTCTCATCATCAACAAGCAGCACCTCACGCTTCCAAGTCTGATAAACCTCACCAGAGATAATCTGACCAACACGGTCCTTATACTTGTTATAGAGAGAGTCATGCTCCAGCTCAAGAATCTTAGAAGCCAAAGTCTGACGAAGATTCAAGATAGCACGGCGGCCGAACTTATTAAAATCTACCTCCTCACTTACATCCTCACCTACTTCATAGTCTGCCTCTATCTTACGTGCATCTGTAAGGCTAATTTCTTTATTCTCATCCTCAACCTCGCCATCAGCCACAACCACACGGTTACGATGAATCTCGAAGTCACCCTTATCAGGGTTTACAATCACGTCGAAGTTTTCGTCACTACCGAAAATCTTAGCGAGTACATTACGGAAGCTCTCCTCCAAAACGCTCACCAATGTAGTACGATCGATGCTCTTGGTGTCTTTAAACTCCTTGAAAGTCTCGATCATATTCGGACGTTCTTCTTCTATTTTTCTTGCTGCCATAGCTTTACTTGAAACTTATTATGTATTTTGTATATTTTACTTCATCCATCTTGTACGCATGGTCTACGTCCATCTTCACTGGACGTTTCTTACCTTCCACTTGTACCTTCTCATTGACAGCCACAACAAAGTCGTTACCATCAACGCTCTTTAACACGCCTTTGACTTTCTTTCCGTCCTTACCGAGCACCTCAACTTCCTTTCCAATGAAGTTCTGATACTGCTGAGGAACCTTAAAGGGCTGTCCTAATCCTGCAGAGCCTACCTCAAGTTCGTAATCTTCCTCGTCACGTGAAAGACGATCTTCGATATACTTGCTCAACTCTACACAATCTTCAATCCACACACCATCGGCATGGTCAATCTCAACAACAATCTTGTCGTCAGAACTGATTTGAATGTCAACCAGGAAGTACTCCTTACCTTCCAGCCACTCGTCAACGAGACTTTTTACAACGTTTTTATCTATCATAAGTGTTTTAATATGAAAAATGAGGGACTATTAAAAGCCCCTCATTCCTCTGAACGTTTGCAAAGTTACAAATATTTTCGCCACATTCCAAATGTTTTACGGCTTTTTTATCAGCTTACAAATGATTTAAACGGAATAAAAGACAAGTCCAATAACTCATTCCTTTTCCACTTCATCCTGTTCATTTGCATGTGGGTTTTGCTTTAGCACAAAAACCACAGCTAAACCTATAGCTGCCGTTATCATAATTCCAGCTGTTACATCATGCCCATAAAAAGCTAAAAGTGTCGATAATCCAATAAGAATCACAACAATAGAATATCCCATCCATTGTCCTCTCCGGCTTTCTTTCAATCCACTTGTAACGATATTCCTTTCTGTACTTATGCGGTGTTCCACCTGCTGCTCCATCAAACATAAAATACGTTCTGGCGCATCAGGAATAACTTCCCCATAGGCTTTAAAATCTTCAGGAGCAGGCAAAGGACCACGAAAAGAATGTTCCGTTTCTAATGCCATGAAAGCACTTACTATTTTAGAGCGTTTTTCAGGTTCTAAGGTTTCAAGTACTTTATTGATATCGATAATATCTTCTGATAACTCTTCTTTATTAGGCAACGTAGATGTGTCTTGTTTAGTCTCTTTTTGCTTATTACTTTCCATAGTTTAGCCGTTTCAGAACAGCATTCATGTCATTTGCTACAAGCCTTGCATCTCGCTGCAAATCTTCGAAATCATTTCCTTGCAGATAGCGCCCAAAGCGTCTCTTTGGACCCATACCTATCACAGACAATAAGCCAGACCGCATCGTTGGTCTTTCTGAGTACAAGACCGATGTGGTAACATTATTCTGTTCTTTCTTCTTTATTAGTTTCATATCAACAATGATGTTCTCAAATGAACACGCCACAAATTTACATATTCTATTCGAAAAGCCCAAGCCTTCACATAACTATTTTTTCGTGTTATAAGAAGAAAAAACTATTTTCATTAGCACGAAGAAGCTTACCAAAATCAAATTCCTTTCGAGAACATAAATATTTATTTTCACGAAGAGAAATATTTTTCTTCATGAACAAAAAATATTTTTTTTTCATGAAAATAATTCGACAATTGTACTCTTTAAACTTCCTAACAGCTAAACACTTCTTATTTGCTTTTGGTTTTACAACACTTTTTTCACAGTAAATTACTCTCCACTCTACTATACACAGCATCATATTTAACCCTCAACACCAACGGTGTTTACCAACCGCATCACACGTACCAAACACCAACACAACAACAAAAAACAGAGATATATTTACAAGACCGCACTAACAAAAAAAACGAAACCATATTAATGAATTAGGGCTTATAGGTTCCAATCGAACCTATAAGCCTTATTCTTTTTATAATAAAGTTCCCTTTATTTCGCCTTTGATTTCTGCTTTTTATCAACAGCTACATTGCTTGCTGGTTCGAGTTTAACCAAAGGCTGACCAACAACAGGCTGCAAGAGTTTCTTATACTCCGCTGGATTCTTCAAGATTTCCACTGCCTTTTTCCACTGCTTATCAAACTGCAGACTATTCTCCAAGGAACCTTTCTGGTAATAATAAGCTGAAACGAGGTCGCTCGTCAACACCTTCTTCAGTGTTTGCTTGTTATAATCAAGGTCTTTGGCAAGATTATGATTCAACTTCTTCTCTAAGGCTTCGAACTCACCTTTTGCATCTTCATAATAGCCTTCGAACTTTGCCAACTTCACAAGATTCTCCAAGTATTTCTTACTCTCACGGTCATACTTGAAACCACTCTTCAATACAGCTTGCTTGAAGTCTTCAAAGTCAGCATCTGAAATAACAAATGTCTTTGCAGGGCCAATGGTAGGATGCTTTTTCAAATACTGCAATTCCCAATTCCACATTACCTCTGTTGAATCGCGTCCAGAAGAAGCAAGATAGAAAGCAATGTTTGGTAGAGAGTCAGGACGCACCTCAACATCTGGCTTAATACCACCACCATCACGCACTACACGTCCATTTGCAGTATGGAAAACACGTGTCAAGGAATCAGGAACATGCTCAGTATATCCACCATTGCCATGCTTATAGTTGATAGCTTGTATACAACGTCCGCTCGGAATATAATACTTACTTGACGTAAGTTTTAAGTTTCCATTATAAGGAAGGTCCATTGACACCTGCACAAGTCCCTTACCGTATGTACGTGTACCAAGAACTACCGCACGATCAAGGTCCTGCAAACTACCACTGGTAATCTCACTGGCACTGGCAGACTCGTCATTTACCAACACAACAATTGGCATGAGGGTATCAATAGGCTCAACAGTTGTCTTATATTCATTGTTTGCACGATCCATCTTACCCACTGTCTTCACGAGTGTAATACCCTTCGGTACAAACATATTTACAATATTAACTGCTTCCTGCAAACTACCGCCACCATTATTACGGAGGTCAAAAACAAGTGAAGTCATCCCCTGCTTCTTCATATCAAGGAATGCACGACGTACGTCCTTTGCACATCCCGTTGTGAAAGAGTTAAGATTCAGATACCCGACTCCACCATCCTGCACACCATAATAAGGCACTGCAGGGAGCTGAATAGATCGACGAGTAATCTTAAACTTCATCTTCTTATTCACTGACGGACGCTGAACAGTCAAAATAAAGGTTGTTCCAGCATCGCCACGCAAATGATTGCTGACGTATGCAACATCCTTACCCACCATTGACGAATCGCCAATAGCAAGGATGACGTCACCTTTCTTCAATCCAACTTCCGCAGCAGGCATATTCTCGTATGGCTCATCTATCACCGTATTCTTCAATAAGAAATTATAACGAATCAATGCACCAACACCTGCATACTTACCCGAAATCATCATATCGAGGTCTTTCACCTTCTCCTCAGGATAATAAACCGTATAAGGGTCGAGCGAACGGAGCATATAATTAATACCCGTTCCGATTACTTCATCGGCATTAAGGCTATCAACATACATCAAGTCAAGGTACTTGTAAATAGCCGAAAAAGTCTCAAGATTCTTTGCAACCTTAAAGTTATGATCCTTTTCTGCTGTGCTTTGTGCCATAACAGACCCACTGAAAGTTAGCAACCAGAGTCCGAAAGCCAAAAACAATTTTCTCATTATATATTATATCTGTTTATTGTTTAATGTTCTTATAACGGGACAAAAGTACATTATTATAATGGAAAACACGCCTTAATAACAACGAAAATAAAGAAAATTACGATTTTATTGAAAATTTTCTCAAAACATTTGGCAGTTTCAAAGAAACATACTACCTTTGCAACCGCTTACAAGAAATAAGCAATACAAACTGCTTCAGTAGCTCAGTTGGTTAGAGCACCTGACTGTTAATCAGGGGGTCGTTGGTTCAAGCCCATCTTGAAGCGCATAAGAGTACTAAGGTTTATCTTTAGTACTCTTTTTGTTTTAATATCCCTTTTTGTGCTTAATCCCAGTGTGAATGGGGGATTGAGGAGGAAAGATTAGTGTGTGATAGAAAAAGTTAGTCGCCTTAAACACCATAC
>CAKMOD010000117.1 GCA_927910885.1 uncultured Prevotella sp.
TGTTGGGTGTTGGGTGTTGATGATTTGGATGATGGGTGTTGGGGGTGGGTGTTGAATATTAGGTGATGATGGATTGTTATAACAATTTACAATAGCCATCATCACCTATTCTTTTTATCGACCCGCCTGATAGATAAGGTCTGTTATCTGCTCATTGAAAGCCTTATTCTTCATCAAGTCCTCAATGCTAACGTGCATACGGTAACGCCAGTAATGCTTTGGATTGGCAGGAACATTGATACGCTCAGCATTAGGGTCAGCCAAACGCAATTCCTCGTCGATGCTCATCCAGTCCTGAATACCGAGGATACAGAGCATACTTGGTGATGTTAAGTGACGGCTAACGATGTCTCTTGCCAACCAACCTGGTAATGGGTGAGGTGCTGGACCACCACGATGTAGCATGCTATTGAAGTAGTCTTGCGTACGTTCCCAGTCTTCATCCCACCACTGACGTAGCGTTGCCATGTCATGAGTAGAGATGGTGCTAACGCTGCAGTAAGGGTTCTCACTGAGATAGCCAAAGCGCACCTTCGGGTTCTTAGGCATACTCTGAATCTCAAGACTGAGGATGCGTAGCTCATTCATCACCCATGCCACGCAATCAGGAACCATTCCCAAGTCCTCTGCACAGACAAGCATACGAGTCGCATTGACCAACTTTGGAAGTTTCTTCATAGCTTCCTGATACCAGAACTGGTTATTACGACGATAGTAGTAATCGTTGTAAAGCTTATTGAATATAGCCTTATCGCTATCGTAGAGACTCTCGTAAATGAAGTCGAACTGTACGCAGATACGTGGATGGAAGCGGTTTGGATCCTTATGGTCACGAATGAAAAGTACATTACTAATCAAAGCATAGAGTCCATCACGCAGCCAAATGTCAACATCAGAGGTCTTACCAGCAAATGCTTTTTCAACCTTTCGCTGTGTGTCATACGCTGAACGCATCTTGTATCTGTCGCCCCATACGTGTTCCACATACTTCTGTCTTACCTCATCGGCATGCTCACGGAAGATGCGGTCGAGTACCCAATC
The DNA here is from genome assembly GCA_927910885.1 of uncultured Prevotella sp. GTDB lineage: Bacteria > Bacteroidota > Bacteroidia > Bacteroidales > Bacteroidaceae > Prevotella. Next base: position 1,042 of record CAKMOD010000117.1, read on the forward strand.
GGCAATGAATGGCTCAGTGAAGAGTTCTTCCTGCCAGTGTAGACCATAGCCTTCAATCTCCTCACGGCTCATACCGAGTGATGGAGAGAACTGACCAAGCAGTCCGTGTACCGAATGAATAGGAATCTCCCAGATACGGAAGAAGCCGAGTACGTGGTCAATACGATAAGCATCAAAGTACTGTGCCATGTTCTGGAAGCGGTTTACCCACCACTGACAGCCGTCCTTTAACATCTCGTCCCAGTTGTAAGTAGGGAAGCCCCAGTTCTGACCATTCACTGAGAAGTCATCAGGTGGAGCACCCGCCTGCCCGTTAAGGTTGAAGTAACGTGGTTCTGTCCATACGTCACAGCCATAGCGATTAACGCCGATAGGAATGTCACCTTTGAGGATAATCTTATGAGCCTGTGCATATTCGTGTACCGCCTTCAGCTGACTGCTCAACACGAACTGTACGTAATAGAAGAAAGCAACCTCCTTGTAAGCCTTGTCCTTAGGGTTAGACAATGCCTTGCGGTCAGCCTCATCCCATTGCTTATGGTCTGACCAGTGAGAGAAATCGGCTGTTCCGAACTTATCTCTCATATAAGAATACTGTGCGTAAGGCACAAGCCAACTCTCAGTCTCAGCAAAGAAGGTCTTGAAAGCAGTGCTTTCGAGCACCTTCCCACCTTCCTGTTCAAAGAGCAGACGGAGGTATTCATTCTTCGCATCGTTCACACGCTCATAGTCAATCTGTGGCAGTGCGTTGAGCTCTTTGCGCAGTTTCTCGAACTTCTCACTCTGTTTCTTGTCCTTCAACGCAGGTAATGCTGTAAGGTCAGCATACTGTGGATGGAGGGCAAAGATAGAGATACAGCTATATGGATAAGAGTCTGTCCACGTGTGTGTGATAGTTGTGTCGTTGATAGGGAGAATCTGCAGCGCACGCTGGTTAGTCATGCTAATCCAATCAATCATCTTCTTTAAGTCACCAAAGTCACCGATACCGAAACTTGTTTCCGAACGGAGTGAGAACACTGGTACCAATGTTCCAGCAACGCGAATAGCAGGAAGTGGGAAAGCAGCCTCTGTCAACTCATAAACAACAACGTCGCCTTCATCCATTGTAGGCAATATCAAGGTACGGTTGTCGCTATATTCCCAAACGAGATTTTCATTGCTGTCATTGCTCTTGACGAAGAACTTTAGCTCAATCTGTTCGCCAACAAGCTTTGTTGCATCTAAGGTATAGCTCCACTCGTTGATATTATGCTGTACCATCTTCAGTGCCTTCTTCACGTTCCAAGCACCTAATGCAGGCTCAGCACCTACGAGATAAAGCTCATCCGTTGCACCTAACTGTGGCGCACGCACCTTCAGCGTGACAGCTTTGTTGTAGTTATTGAGTTTTCCCTTCACTAACTTCTTACCCGCAACACAATCGGTAATAGCAGAAGTATAGAGATAAGCATTGTCCGGAATGTCACTCCAATGGTCGTAAACACGATAGTTAAGACTGCGTTCTGTATCAAAATCCAGTCGGTGATTGATTACGCCCCATTCTTTTCGCTGTTCGTTATCACCACAGAGAATGCTGTAGAAATATTCGATATGCGTTCCGGGCTTTGCATCCTTCTTCACTTCCACCTCCCAGTGGTAGCCGTCAGATGTGCGCATTCTGTACTGTGAGGCCTCTACAGCCCCATTGTGTTGACCTGTGATAATATTCAGGACAAGGTCTTGTCCATAGTAGGTCTGGTAGTCTATGTGAAACTGTATGTTCATAGAGTTGGGTAGTTATTTTGCCTCAAAGATAATAATATTAATTAGAAAAAGCAATACCCTTTTACATGATTTATATCAATTTATATGCAATCGTTTGCATATTGCTGAATTGGTGATAATTCATGGCTAATCAACTAACGCTCTATAAGTATAAATAAATTCTTTTTTTCGATGCTCTCTAACACTACTTTACTTTCGTGTTAGTGCTTAGCACCAATGGTGCGCATGCCCAACACCAATGGTGCGGGGCTGCAACACGGTCGTTTGAAACGGTAAACGAATTTTGTGATTGAGACTATAAGATTTGTAAATTGCGAATAGTGAATTCGTGAGAGGATGTTTATCAATTATTGAAACTTGTTTGTCTCCATATTTAATTACGGTTTGCTTTCATAGAACTTTCTGTGACTTATGATTTCTTTTCACGATGAGAAATATTTATTTACGTGAAAAGAAATATTTTTTTTCATGAAGAAAAATATTTCTTTTCATGAAAATAATTTGGAGATGAGTGGGTGAGAAAGAATGAAAAAGGCTAAGAACGGGCTTTATCCGGTTGGACGATAGGAGGCGAGGAAATCGTTGATAGAAAAGGAAAGGTGTGCTGAA
>CAKMOD010000118.1 GCA_927910885.1 uncultured Prevotella sp.
AATACTTACTAGTCTGATGCAGTTATATACTGATTAAAAATATTTCTTTTCATTTTTTAGGCTTTTAATCCCATGGAACAGATGATAGCAGGGTCTTTATGTTTAATTTTATCTTCGTCTACACGACAAAGGTTTGCATTCTCATACATTTCAATGACTGTATCGACAATATCGTCATGTGTATTGCCTGTACGCATCATTCTACCAAGGATAAATTTAGAGTTTTCCAATAACGGATAGTTGTATACTTGGTCGATAGCAAACTTTAATATATCTTTCTTCTCTTGTGTGTTAAAAAGATTTAAAGGCTGCTCATAATAGTGATTTAGCAACTCATAGATTTTACGCTTAGTGCTGAATCGACTACCAAGGATACCTCCAACATTAGTGTTCTCGTTCTTAATACTTTTTACCGCTTTCTCAACCAATGACAGATGAACATCCTGTGCAGGTAGACAAGGCTCTTTAATGGTGCATGCCATTGTTTGTAGGATACGCTTTTGCGACTGACTAACAATATCTCCTTTGGAATTATACCACGTAAGTACGTCAAAGTCATTATAAGTGCGGGCGTAGGTAATAACACCATCCTCGTTTATATTATTTGCAGCCTTTGTAGAATAAGCGATGTTTGGTATAGCTGGAATAATACGTTTTAAGTCAGGGTTGGCATCAGTTGCATTTTTCCATATCTGATAAGCTTGTGAGCCAAGGTCGACCTCTATATCATCTTCATCTTCGTCTAAGCTGCTACTATTCTCATTATACATATCACGTAGGTTCTGTTCGTTGCCCTCAAAGAAGACCTCGTCACTACCTACGATACCTGCATTTTCGTTAATTCGTTCGTTAAGGCGTGTGCGTAAGCGAATAATTTCTTCTACTTTGTCGGCAGGGAAGAAAGAATAACAATAGATTTGCTCAGAACTCTGATCAATACGGTCAACACGTCCTGCACGTTGGATGAGTCGAATGATAGCCCATGGTAAATCATAGTTGATGATGATATGAGCATCTTGGAGATTCTGTCCTTCACTCAACACGTCAGTTGCTATCAGTATGCGTAGTTCGTTCTCTTTTGTTATATCTGCTCTGTTGCTGATTGGTGAAAAGCGTTCGACAATAGCGGTTGGATTCTTCGTATCACCGGTTACTTTCTCAATATACTTGATTCCTCTCTTTTGTAGCTGCTTGTACACATACACAGCTGTGTCAGAGTATTGAGTGAATATGATTATTTTATCATCTTTATGAGTATTACTTAATAGCTTTTCTAATTCGTTGAGTTTCTGGTCAGTCTGTGGATTCCAATCATCACATAGATTAATCATTGCAATGAGTTGGTCACAGTCCTTTTTTAACCCTTGTTTTAGTGTGCGTTTGAAGTATTTAGAGTCAATCCATTGTACATTGTTCTTTCCTATCAGACTATTGTAATATGTTTCAGCTCTTTCCATGTAGTCCTTCATTTTTTTAGGAATAGTCAGAAGACTTTCATTTGAAAGAAACTCTTTATTATCATCTGAATCGGCAGAAATTTTGTTGATATCGGCATCTTCAATAAAATCCTCAGGGAATGTATTCTCGTCGCTAACAGGCAATTTTAGTTTATTGTCAATGGCATAGAGATACACTGCATTGCGTAGGATATGGCGATACAGAGTCAACAGGAAAGCATAACCACTGCTATCCACACGTTTGAAGAAGGTGCTCTTACAGAAACCCATCATTCGTTCACCTGCGCGTGAAAGATTATCAATCAAGTTGCCTTCATATTTAGAAGCTGTTTCTGCTTTCTTTTCATCTAAGTAATGTATCAGACCATAACGAGGTAATTTTAGTGATTCCATAAGAGATACCATTTCCTCTGAATAGAGCCGACTATATTGGTCGCCTTCTGTAGTCTGAAACTTGATAGCCTTAGGAATACGATCTGGGAAATAAGACTTGTGTCCGTCTTTGAATTCCAGATATTTCCGTCCATTCTTAGAATCTGTTTTAGCATAATTCTCTTTAATGAATGTACGTGTACGGCGAATTAAAAAAAGTTTCATCAGTTCTTGCCAATCTTCTTGAAATTCGCTACGTTCAAACGCTTTGATACTTCTAATAAAGTCTTCGTGCTTTTCTGCGAATTTCCGCTCTCCCCCGATAGAGCGAATATAAGCTTCAGGTCGAATGCCTAAGTCTGTATCGTCATTGATAAAGAGGCGTAGCTGACTGCTAAGGTCTTTGTATTGTTTATTGTAAGGAGTTGCAGTCAATAGTAATACCTTACAATCTTGTTTCTGAATGAGGTCTCTTATGTTACGATAACGAACACCTTGGCTATTACGTAGGTTATGACTTTCATCCACAATAATAAGCTTGTAATAGCGAGCATTGTCAACGTCGATGGGTTTTGCCATGGACATAATGTCAGCCTTCATGTCATATTGCTTGCGGTATTTTTCCCACATATCTTGTAAGTTGGCAGGACAAATAATCAACGTATTACTACCAAAGGTGTTTTCATACATCTTTGCAATAGCACAAGCTGTTATGGTTTTTCCTAATCCAACGACATCTCCTATCATTGCTCCACCGCGTTTCTCATTGTTAAGATGGCGGGCTGCAATCTTTACAGCTGTCTGTTGAAAGTCAAAAAGACAATTCTTAAATTCTGCAGGAATCGTAAACTCTTTAATTCCCGAACGTGCTTCTTCACTTAAGTGATATGCTGTTTTGAGATAGATGTAGTAAGGTGAAATGTCTTTATCACCAGCCCAGCTATTATCAATAATTTCTATTAACTCTTTAGTTATGTCGAGACAAAACTTATCTTCCCAACGTTCATCAAACCAATATGCTAATTTTTCAGCACTATCACTATCTCCAAATTCAGCATTCAACTCTCCTTGTTTGGTTAATCCTGAATAAGTGAGGTTACTACTACCCATTATAGCTTGAATCTTGTTAAAATTATCGTCAGGGCGATAAGCAAGATATAGCTTTGCATGAAGTGGTTCGCGTAGATATAATTTAACACATACTTTTTCCTCTTTCATTTGTGCAGAAAGACGTCGAAGTGTAAACTCATCCTGTTTTGTAGGGAAGCCTAATTGTAATTGGCGTCTAAAATCACGGGCTATTTCCAATTTACATTGACTGACATAATTTGCATCTGGCAAAGGTTGGTCTGTATACAATTGACGTATTAATTCCTCTGTTGGGCGATGCATACCTATTAATAACCTACATTTACGAAATGTATGTTTATCATTCTCATAAACATAGTCACCTGTAAGTGTATCCATTTGGTCAACGACAAGATTCCAACCGCGTAGGTTGAAGTATCCTACGCAGAAGTCTACTCGTTTTACTCCAACATTGGTAATGATACCTTGTAGCCCTTCTGTAAATTTTGTTTTTATATTATCGTATATGCGTGCCATATAGATGTCTTGTTGTTTGATGATATTTGACGCTATAAAATTACTCATTATTTCTTAAACTATATGTGTTATATGTGAAAAATTGTTTGTTTATAATCAAAAATAATATCTTCAGTTTAAATTCTTTTCGGGAAAGGAGTAGGGTATGAGGGGGGATGATTATTTAAGTTGTAGTTTGTTTAGGCAATTTCATAGTATGGTGAGTTTGCTAATAAGATTTGAACCATAGGGGGAGAATCTTATGGCTGCTAGAGAGACTACTGAGTTGAATATAGTTTATGCTTCATATCTGTAAGGTATGGTTTTACTATCATTTTTGAATTACTTTTACGATAAGAAGAAATTATTCTCACGAACACAATACGCGAAAAGAGAAGCGGTAGATGGCGATAAAGAAGCGAAAGTATCTGATGAAAGAGATAAGGTTGTACAAGAAATGGCTATGTTTTAAAAAAAAAAGACTTATCTTTGTCCTTCAGATATAGTATAGAATAGAATTGCAAAATGATAGATAAAACGAAACTGATGCTTGTTCTGTTGGTAGTGATTGTGACGATCATTACTTGTATTCATCCAATCTATCCGAATGAGCAGACGCTGCAGCATATCGGTACTGTGCTGTTGCTGATACCGCTGACGATGGATGTCTTTAGGAAACAACTTCCAATGTCAGCGTTTATTGGTATTGTTGGTTTTACGCTGCTTCATGTTATTGGAGCACGTTATATTTATTCATACGTGCCTTATAAAGAGTGGGCTGTATCGTTAGGTTTGGTTGAAAAAGGTTTCTTCCATGACCCACGTAATCATTATGATCGGTTAGTACACTTTTCTTTTGGGGCATTGTTGTTCCCTTACTTCGTCTATCTTTGTAGGAAATGGGTAAAGCAACAGTCGTTTGTTGCTGTTGTGATGGCATGGATGATGATTCAAACGGGTAGTTTGATTTACGAGCTATTTGAATGGTTACTGACGATAGTCATGACAGCAGAGGAGGCTGATTATTACAATGGTCAGCAAGGTGATATGTGGGATGCACAGAAGGATATGGCTTTAGCACTGGTTGGCTCTACTGGAATATTCTTAGTATATGCTGTTCGTAGCCTTTTGGGAAGAGGCAAATAGGACAAACTGAGATGAAAGGTTACGTCGCTGCATAGGCTTATGGGCATAAAATAAAAATAGATTTTACGCCTTGGACTAATTAGAAAGCATTGCTGTGTAACTACAGATAATTATCACTTCGGAATTATTTTCACGACAAGAAGAATTTATTTTCATGAAAAGAAATATTTATGTTCATGAAGAAAATAATTATTTCATGAAATAATTTGAGAAGGATAATTCTGATGGTGAAAGAAGGGGATAGTCTTTTGAATATTGATAGTTCTGAGAAGTTGAAAATAGGCTTAGGATGGTTTGAAATGAGGGTGATGTGTTTTGCTTAGTTCGGCTTGGGAAGGAATGTGAAAAGGTGCAAATTGTCACTTGTGGATAGCATTTAGATGTAAATTATGTGTATTTTCTTGGCAAATCAACCTTTTTTGCTTACCTTTACACCAAATTTGAATAACGAAGATTATGAGTTACAACTTATTAAAAGGTAAAAGAGGTGTTATTTTTGGAGCCCTCAACGAGATGTCAATCGCATGGAAAGTTGCTGAAAGAGCAGTTGAGGAAGGTGCAATGATCACTTTGTCAAATACTCCAATCGCAGTAAGAATGGGTACAGTAAATGCACTGTCAGAGAAGTTAAACTGCGAGGTTATTCCTGCTGACGCAACAAACGTTGAGGACTTGGAGAACGTATTCAAGCGCTCAATGGAGGTTTTGGGTGGTAAGATCGACTTTGTTCTGCACTCTATCGGTATGTCACCAAACGTGCGTAAGCATCGTACATACGATGACTTGGACTATAAGATGCTTGACACTACACTCGATATCTCAGCTGTTTCATTCCACAAGATGATTCAGAGTGCTAAGAAACTTGATGCTATCAACGACTATGGTTCAATCCTTGCACTCTCTTACGTAGCTGCTCAGCGTACCTTCTACGGTTACAATGACATGGCTGATGCTAAGGCATTGTTGGAGAGTATCGGTCGTAGCTTCGGTTATATTTATGGTCGTGAGAAGCACGTACGTATCAATACTATTTCTCAGTCACCTACAATGACAACTGCTGGTTCAGGTGTGAAGGGTATGGATAAGCTCTTCGACTTCGCTGATCGTATGTCTCCATTGGGCAACGCAAGTGCTGATGAGTGTGCTGACTATTGTATCGTAATGTTCTCTGACCTCACCCGTAAGGTGACAATGCAGAACCTTTACCACGATGGTGGTTTCTCAAATGTAGGTATGAGTCTTCGCGCTATGGCTACATACGAGAAGGGTCTCGATGAGTATAAGGACGAGAACGGTAATATTATCTACGGATAGTAAAGCCTCCTAACAGAAGCCTCCCCCAACCCCTCCGAAGGGAGGGGAGTGCAAATAAAAGATGGGTAGGATAAAGGGGATTGTCTTTATAGAGGTAATTCTCTACTACTATCTAATGTAACTCCGCTTTATAAGGTTGTTGAGGAAGCTTTTAAGAGAAATAATAAAAAGCTCCAGTGAGTGAAAACTTGCTGGAGCTTTTTTTATTCTATTGTTTTTCTCGAAACTACTTTCCATACCAAACCATATGCGAATTTGTCTCCCTCCCCCTTCGGGGAGGGTCGGGGTGGGGCTTTACTTCCTTCCGAAGTCGGCAGGAATCTCACCCCATTGCTTTGTTTCCCACTTTATAATAGGCGTCGTAACCTTATGCGTTTGGAGCCAATGTTCTGCACGAGCAATGATTTGATGGAGTTCTTCAGTTTCTGCGTTGCGGACAAAAGTAGTCTTACAACGCTTTTTGTTTACCCATAAGATAGCATTATAAGAGTCGCTATAAATAACCTTATCCTTGATACCTTGCTTCTCCATCAGTGCCAAAGCATGAACAATAGCGAGGAACTCACCAATGTTGTTTGTTCCCATTACCGGACCAAAATGGAAGACTCTCGCCCCTGTTTGTAGGTCGACACATTGATACTCCATCGGTCCCGGATTGCCAGAACAAGCAGCATCAACAGCCCAAGCACCAGCCCCCCTCAGTCCCCCCGAAAGGGGGGAAGCCTCAGTCTGCTGTGGTTGGATAGCTGACTGAGTGTTTGTTTGAGAATTCGTCTGTGTGTTTGGTTGAGCACCACCAGCTTGATCCGTGTTATGTGCGTCTATTGCCATTATGGTTTCTTTAATCTTCTTGACAACTTCTTCCCGATGGTTGAAGATTTCTTCATTAGTGAATCGGATGACTGTATAACCCCATTGCTCAAGGTCACGAGTCCGTTCCCCATCCTTTATAATCTGTTCATCATTAAAATGATACTTACCATCAATTTCAACAATAAGTTTATACTTAAGGTTGATGAAGTCGGCAATGTATTGTTTGATGATATGTTGTCTACGAAACTTATATCCACTTTGTTTTCCTTTTAGGTATAACCAAAGTAGATTTTCAGCTTGTGTAGCGTACTGTCTGTTCTTGATAGCATTCGCTTTCAGCAGTTCATACTCTATCTCATCAGCCGTTTCGTAGATATACATAGTCTAATCAAGTCTTACTTTTATCCCCCCTTGTCCAATTAGTTTCCCTCCCCTTTCTTCAAAAAGGGTTACTATGAGCTATCTTATCCTATTTGCCTCCCTCCCCTTTCGGGGAGGGTCGGGGTGGGGCTTTACATCCTCTCTGGCACCTCAATACCGAGCAATGCCATACCGTTCTTGATGACCTTAGCCACGTTCTTGGCAATCATCAGACGGGTAATCTTCTCTGCTTCGGTGTCAGCGTTTAGGATGCTGTAGTCATGATAGAATTGGTTGAACTCCTTAGTCAGCTCATAGCAATAGTTTGCAATACCACTTGGACTATAGTCGATACCAGCCTGTGCAACTGCAGCACTGAAGTCATTGAGCTTCTGGATGAGTGCAATCTCCTTCTCATTGAGTGGTGCATCGTCGTTAAGTGATGCTGGCAAGGTGATGTTCTGTGCCTCAGCTTTACGGAGAATACTGCGAATACGTGCGTAAGTGTACTGGATGAATGGCCCAGTATTACCATTGAAGTCAATAGACTCCTCTGGGTTGAAGAGCATATTTTTGCGCGCATCAACTTTAAGGATGAAGTACTTCAGCGCACCCATGCCCACAATACGTGCAATCTCGTTCTTCTCTTCCTCTGTGATACCTTCCAACTTGTTCACCTTATCCTCGCTAAGACTCTTTGCGTTCTCAATCATTGAAGCAACAAGGTCGTCTGCATCGACAACTGTTCCCTCACGACTCTTCATCTTACCGTTTGGCAATTCAACCATACCGTATGAGAAGTGCACAAGGTCTTTACCCCACTTGAAGCCTAAACGGTCCAAGAGGATAGAGAGAACTTGGAAGTGGTAGTTCTGCTCGTTACCAACGACATAAATCATCTTGTCGATAGGGAAGTCGTTGAAACGCATCTCTGCCGTACCAATATCTTGTGTCATATAAACCGATGTGCCATCCTTACGCAACAAGAGCTTCTGATCTAAGCCCTCATTGGTGAGGTCAGCCCATACAGAGTTGTCTTCCTTACGAATGAAGAGTCCCTTCTCAAGACCTTCTTCCACCTTCTTCTTGCCAGCGAGATAAGTGCTTGATTCGTAGTAAATTTTATCGAAACCAACGCCCAATGCTTTGTAAGTCTCGTCGAAACCGGCATATACCCAGTTGTTCATCATTTCCCACAAACCGCGAATCTCTGGGTCATTAGCTTCCCACTTCACGAGCATATCGCGTGTTTCCTTCATCAGTGGAGCCTCGTGTTCAGCTTTAGCTTTTGCCTCTTCGGCTGTCAATCCTTCCTTCTCATACTGCTCCTGCAGTTGCTTACACTCCTCTTTGTAGTGCTTGTCGAAGAGAACATAGAAGTCACCAACTAAGTGGTCACCTTTCTTTCCTGCCTGCTCTGGTGTGATACCATTGCCCCACTTCTGCCAAGCTAACATTGACTTACAGATGTGGATACCACGGTCATTAACGATATTCGTCTTTACTACCTTGTTACCATTGGCTTCCATAATCTGTGCCAATGACCAACCAAGGAGGTTGTTACGTACGTGACCAAGGTGAAGTGGCTTATTTGTGTTAGGTGAAGAGTATTCGATCATCACCAATGGACTCTCGTCTGTCACACGCTTCTCGCCAAACTTCTCGTCAGCGTTGATATCATTCAACAGACCTGTCCATGCTGCCTGTGCAATAACGAGGTTGAGGAAGCCCTTAACAACGTTGAAGTCGGCTACAGCCTTACAGTTCTTCTTTAGGTATTCACCTAAATCCTGTGCGGTATCTTCAGGCTTCTTATGTGAAGTCTTCAGCAATGGGAAGGTGACGAGTGTGAGGTTACCCTCAAAGTCGCTGCGTGTCTTCTGCAGCTGAATCATCTTTTCAGGAACTTCTGTTCCATACAATTCCTTGACAGCTGCAAGTGCAGCAACGGTAATTTGCTCTTCTATCTTCATCTTTTGTTTCTTTTTATCTGTCTGCAAAGTTACGGAAAATCAGCCGAATAACGGCAGGAGGAGAGGGGTTAATTCATAATTATGATTGGTTTTAATTCATAATTCATAATTCATAATTCATAATTATGATTACTTTTAATTCAGAATTCATAATTCAGAATTCATAATTTTGATTACTTTAAAGGCACAGTTTATAATTCAAAATTCAGGAATTTGATTACTTTTAAGGTATAGTAGAACTGCTGTATTTCATTATAAAGAAAGCTAATTGTTGTGGATGTTATGGTTATAGTCGGTTGTCGAAGTCCTTTCTAACGATAGATTGCAGGCATGATGATTGTCTGTAAAGTGGTGTTTAGGCGTCAACACCATTGGTGTTCATGCCCAGCACCAATTGTGCGGAGGCTTAGCACCAATGGTGCTTACACATCATACGACATGGAGAAAGTGACTTTTTATCCCCCGATATCAGTATAATCCTTTTATCTTCTATGCTTCTATGTCTTTATTTCTTACCTTTCGCATCCTCTTCCTATCAAAGATTTTTCCCGATTTTACCTTTCAATGGTATAATATCCACCCTTCTCTTTGATATAATCAATGAGTTCTGCGAAGAGTTGGTTTTGTCTTAATGTCGGCTCATTACCTGTAAGAATCAACTGTTTGCGGGCTCTTGTGATGGCAACATTCAGTTTACGGTCGATGGGTTGACCGTCTTCGTAGAATGTGTTGGCGGTGAGGAAATCGAGTTGATAGCGACTTTGAATGGTGAAGGAGTAGAGGATGATATCACGTTGGCTGCCCTGATAGCGTTCAACGGTGTCAATACTGATTTCTTCTAATTCGGGAATACCGAGTTTCTCAATCTCCTTTCTAATCATTGCAATCTGATTACGGTAAGGTACGATGACACCAATAGACTTCTGTGGGTCGAAGTTATTGCCGAGTTGTCGGTATAAACGTCTAAGTAGGTCGGTAATGATACGTGCCTCCTCCGTGTTTACCTTCTCTGAAATATTCAGTTGTCGACATGGCTTTGAAGGAATGAAAATCATACGATGCGCCTTCAATACATCATCCGTCTCGTCCTCACTCGTTTCGTTATAAGTCAATGTCTGCTCCAATTGGTGTGCTAATGGTACACATTCGAGTTGTTCGCGTGCATAGAACTTACGATTAGCAAAGTCGGCAATATCCGGATGCATGCGTCCTTGTTTGTGCAGTGTACCAACAAACTCAGTTCTCCCTGCTGCCCGCTCGGTGAGGATAAGGCGTTCAAAGAGAGAGTTGGCGCAAGAGTTAAGGTGGATTGCTTTCAGTGTTTCGTCTTCAACAAGCACTTCCGTATCACTCTGTTGTACCACCGCTGGCAATTGTTTATGGTCGCCTATCAGTATAAACTTACCGATGGCCTCACCCCCCGCCCTCTCCTTCAGAGAGGGAGCTGCAAGATTGGTGAGGTTTTGCTGTATGTTTGCAGAATGTTTATTTCCCATATTATAGTCCCCCTGCTGTAATCCTTTGAGGGAGTTGTTAGCAGCAGTTCCCTCTCTGAAGGAGAGGGCGGGGGGTGAGTCTATAATACTCTTTAGCACCCACTCTGTCTGGTTTATTACCTCGTTATTGGTGAATCGTAGTACATAAAAACCTTGTTCATTAAGATATTTTGTACGAATAGTATCCTTTTCTTGCTGTTCTTCACTATTATGATACTCACCGTCAACTTCAATGATAAGGCTAATTTCTAAGCAAATAAAATCAGCAATATAGTCCCCAATGGCATGTTGCCGTCTGAATTTCAATCCTAACTGTCGGTCTCTTATACACTGCCAGAGTAAGGTCTCTGCATCAGTCGGTGTCTTACGGTTATTAACTGCATTGTTTTTAAGAATCTGATAGATGTCAGGGTGGGCTGTACGAAGGGGAGACGTCTTAGTCCTTGCGCTCTCCTTTAGAGAGGGAGTTGCAAGATTGGTGAGGTTTTGTTGTATGTTTGCAGAATATTTATTTACCATCTTATAGTCCCCCTGCTGTAATCCTTTGAGGGATTTGTTAGCAGCAGCTCCCTCTCTGAAGGAGAGGGCGGGGGGTGAGGCTGTAAGTAAACCAATAATATTCGGTTCTAATATTTGACTCGCTTCATCAATGATGGCGAGGTCGAAATGCTTGATATTAAAGAACGCAGCATTGCTGTTCATTGTTGAGGTTGTGGCAACAACGATTTGAGCATCTGCTAAGGTAGACTTTATGCTGTTGAGGGTTGCATTCTCATCTAACACTTCCTTCAATAAATGGTCACTGTATTTCGGATCACAACTGAACTCATTACCGATGCGGATATAGTCAAGTTCGTTCTCTGTCAGCATATTACAAATCTCGTCAACAGCACGATTTGTATAGGCAAGGAGGAGGATTGAACTTTGAACTTTGAACTTTGAACTTTGGACTTTTCAGCCAACTGTTCACGCACAAGGAATTGCAGGGCTTGTGAGGTCTTGCCTGTGCCGGGAGGACCGATAAGAAGGAAATAATCCTGTGCCTGCTTTGCTTTCAAGATGATTTCGTCATAATCGGGATGGTAGCTGCGGGATAAGGTCAGCGACTTATCGACGCATGGCACACGCTGTCCCAAAAGTAGCTGACGGCGTTCTTCGTTTGAAGTGATGAAGGTATAAAGACTTCTGATAGCTGATGTGCCACCGATGTCACTACCTGCATGCTCAATAGCAAAGTAATCTCCGCTGATAAGGTCAGGGTTTTGCTGTCCATCATTGAGGTGTACAACAAGTCTGTCACCATGTATCTCCTGCAAAGAACCTTTGAAAAGAATACTCATTCTCACGTCAGGAGCCTCATTCTTCTTGTACGCATAGAGGTAAATCATATCTCCTCTGCGAAAGTTAGGGAGGAAATCTTCGCCCTGTTGGGGTACAGCGAGTGTAATCGTATCATAGCCGTTGAACGAGCTGCTACGCTCTTTCTCGATGATAGTCAGTCTTGTATAGATGTTTCCAGTCTCTTTTTTCTCTGCAAGAGGCATGTTCCATAGGTCAGCATTACTGTTTCCTACACCTTCCTGTACACCCACTTTCGACACTAATTGTTCCTTGATAACAAAGGTCATCATACGTGTGAAATATGCACATTCGAGGTCGTTGAGTTGGTGAAGTGGTGCCAGTGTCTCAGTGAGTTGTGGTAAGAGGTATCTATTGTAGAAGTTATCGTTTTGTTTCTCAACGTTCAATGTCTGCGGTGTGAGCAATGGCAACATCCTATCAAAGCCATTTTCAGCCATCCAGAACTCCGTTGCCACGGCTTGATTACGGAAGCGGATAGCTTCACGAATCAGCTTTTGTAGGGGCTCCACTTCGAGGAGTCCGTCGGGTAGGGGATATTTAGAATACAAGAGTTGGATATGTGCATTCTTCGGACTGAGTTGGAAGTTATATTGCAAGATACCATAGTAGAGCAACACCTGCACGTAGTGTTTCTCAACATGGAGTGAGCCATGCGGATTTTTGTATTTGCGTTCAATAAAAGTATTCTTTCCCGACTTCTGCTCAACAAGTAGTTTTAAGTCGGTTGTCATCAAGTCGACACGACCCTGTATGCCCAATCGTTCGCATACAAAGGAAGGCTCAAGAATCGCTTTCTCACGGTCGAAGGTTTGGAAGATTTCGTCAACAATCCCCTTGATATTCTCCACCTGTCGTTCTGCATCTTGTTTGAAAGACGCTGCATCAAAGTCGGGACAGGTCGCATAGTCCAAAGCCTTCTCTCTGAAGTTAGAACGGAAGGTTTCTTTAATGTCGTATTCTGCAGGATGATTGATGATATCATCGAGTGCAGAACCAGCGAAATTACCCAATACAATGTGTTTATTGCTGAGGCGAGGGGTAAGTCTGTTGACGGTGAAAAGCAACGGATGGTGTCCATAACTTTCAAAACAATTAGCAATGGTAGAGATATCTATCAGGTAGTCTGGCTCAACGACGATAAGGCGCGGTATGACCTTCTTTCGGGTGACAGTGCAGTCAAGGAGGTTCAGCTGCATTCCTTCGCGTAGCATCGGGCGTAAGTAGCTGAAATCAATGTAGTCTGGTGTGTTCATATAGTCCACCGTTAAGAGTTCTTCGCTACTGTCTTGATTGGTTACAGCTACCTGAATAGTACTCTCGTCCCACTCTCTTACGATACAACGAATGTAACGATAATTCGTAATCTGAATGTTCTCTGTGATGCGTCCGTGTGTAGGAATCTTTCCAACGAGGAACGACGGGATAGCCTCCTGCACAACAGCAGACACGAAGATAGCCAAGGCACGACAGTCGTAAGCCACGTCTTCAGGGAGAATCGGGGCGTAAGAGTTACTGTGCCGACGCATTTTCTGAATCGCCACAATATCCTGTGGGGCAATATTATGCTGCCTACAGAGCGACTCCACCTGCGAAGAAAGGTTGCCGAAACCATGTCGGGTGTTTTTTAATCCTTCATGACAAGCAATGACGAGCGTCTCGTGCATGATAAGAGCCTGCGCTTCAGAAGGTGCCGAAAGGATGTCAGCAATACGTGAGAATAGTTCGTGTGCCATTATGATAATGTTTCCCCAGTCCTTTTAATAAAGAGGAATTGTTTTT
>CAKMOD010000119.1 GCA_927910885.1 uncultured Prevotella sp.
TCATAATTCATAATTCACAATTATTCGAACGAAGTTCTCATCAGTACGTCATAATTATGATTACCATTGTTAATTCATAATTCAAAATTATTCGAACGAAGTTCTCATCAGTACGTCATAATTATGATTACTGATGTTTGATGTTTATAAACATATAACTGAAAACTCGTATACTCGTCTACTCGTTCACTTCTTAGCTTGTCTACTCATTCACTTTCTCACTTGCTTTCGACCCTCTTTTAGCTTTCAATGGTGTGTAAATAAAGTCGTTCTTCAGCCTCCTTTCTTACGTTAGAATTTGCCTATTGCGAATTATTTTCATGACAATAAATATTTTTCTTCGTGAAAATAAATATTTCTTTTCATGTAAATAATTTCTTTTTTACGTGAAAATAATTCGGAAAAAACGCTCTTTATACTTCTTATCTCTATGCTCTACGCCATTTTATGGTGCTATCTATCAACTTAAAACATCATTTTTACGTTTCCACTCTTTCGTCTTTCTTATCTAATAACTCCGTCAAACCCAGTAATCATAATTATGACGTACTGATGAGAACTTCGTTCGAAAAATTGTGAATTATGAATTCTGAATTAAAAAGAACTTCTGCCACTTTCAAGTCGAATGGGGTTGTGATTTTAATATTCTCACGGTTTCCTTCCACCATTGTTACTGCTTGTCCGAGTCGTTCAACAACGCTGGCATCATCAGTGAAATTGGTACTTTCTTCTTGTTCGTATGCCTTTTTGATAAGTTGGATGTCAAAGACTTGTGGCGTTTGTACGGCTTTATAATCGCTACGCTGCACGTTTCTTCCACTTGGGGAATCACCAATAAAACGTAGGGTGTCAGTAACTGGCAATACAGGAATGACTGCTTTCGACGTTTGGGCAGTATCAAAACAACGTGCAATGGTCTCACAAGAGACGAAAGGACGTACACCATCATGGATACCGACAAGTCCAATAGTATCTGCAGGAATCATCGAGATACCATTCTTGCACGATTGAAAGCGACTTGCACCACCATCAGCTAACTGGTACTCCTCGTTGAAATGATACTGCTCACATAGCTCCTGCCAATAAGCTTGTTGCTCCTTCGGTAGAACGAGGATAACTTTCAAATCCTTGTCGTAGGCATGAAAGCAGCTGATTGTGTGCATGAGGACAGGCTTCCCGCCAACAGGAAGAAACTGTTTGGGGATGTCTGCTCCCATTCTCAATCCCTTTCCACCAGCGACAATGATGGCGTATTTTGATGTTTTATGCGTCACAGTTCTGTTCTATGAATGTGAGTTATGAATTGAGAAGTTGGTCGTAAATCATACCCTTCTGTATCTCTTCCACCTTCTCTGTTGGTAAGAAATAGCTTAAAAGCTTGTAACCGTAAGGGAAAGAGGCAGCAGGACCAGCACCAGTCGTTACGTTTCCGTCTTCTTGGACAATTGCTCCTGTGTATTCAGCGTCCTCACCTAAGTAGCTTTCCATACCTGGATAGATAGTAGCTTTCTTCCCTTTCAACAAGCCAACAGATGCCAATACCAATGGAGCAGCACAGATAGCAGCAACACGTTTACCCTTCTCAAACTGCTCTTTGAGGGCATTACGAACACCATCGTGCTTGTTTAGGTTCTTTGAACCAGGCATACCGCCGGGCAACATCAGTAAGTCTGCATCAGAGAAGTCGGTTATGTCCTCAAAAAGGAGGTCAGCTTTAACAACCACACCATGTGATGATTCAACGAGATTGTTCCCAGTAATACTGACCATCTTAACCTCTACGCCTCCACGACGCAAGATGTCTACAGGTGCCAAAGCCTCAACTTCTTCGAAGCCATCAGCGAGAAACTCATATACCTTAGCCATAATTATTTTGTTTTTAAGTAATAAATCCAATAAAAATCTTTAATTTTGCAAATGAATAGTGTCTGCAAATATACTAAATATTCATGGTATCGTGTGGCTTGTAAGACTAAAAGAATTTAAAAAGACACGTTTTTATGGCAGAAAAGAAACTTAGTTTTGCTATTTTCGGCAATACTTCCAAGGCTTTTGATACGCTTCAGATTGTTGATATTTTAGACTATCTGGTAGGGCGTGGGGCTGATGTATATATCGAACAGAACTTCTATCATACTCTACTAAAAGAACTGAAAAAGGATTTTTCAATAGCAGGTGTATTCGAAGGGGTAAACTTTGATGTTGATTACGTTATCTCCTTAGGTGGCGATGGTACCTTTTTGAAGGCTGCCAGTAAGGTGGGTCCCAAGCAAACTCCTATCATTGGCGTGAATATGGGACGATTAGGTTTCCTTGCAAATGTGACTCCTGAGGAAATAAGAAACGTGCTTGAGAATGTCTATGAGGGGAAGTATGAAATAGAGGAACGTGCTGTTATCCAGCTAAAAGCGGATGGAGCAGCCCTCGAAAACTGTCCTTTTGCCTTGAACGATATTGCCATTTTGAAACGCGACAATGCTGCAATGATATCCATAAAAGCAAGTGTGAATGGTGAATATCTGGTGACTTATCTTGCTGACGGACTTGTTATCAGTACACCGACAGGCTCAACAGCTTACTCATTGTCGGTTGGTGGTCCGATTATCGTACCTCAATCAGGTATTTTAAGTATGACTCCTGTTGCTCCACATAGCCTAAATATTCGTCCGATCGTTATCAGTGATGAGGCTGAGATAAAGTTAGAAGTACAGAGTCGAAGCCATAACTTCCTTGCAGCTGTGGATGGACGATCAGAGAAACTCAGTGAGGGAGTAACGCTAACAATCAAGAAAGCACCACATAAGGTGCGCATCGTGAAAGCCTATGGACAGCGTTTCTTCTCAACACTACGTGAGAAATTGATGTGGGGAGCTGATACGCGCCAGTTTTAAGAAGGCTGGTTGTTAGTATGAAAGGCTGTGATAGGCTTTTCATTTAGCATAGTTTTCATAGCTTTCCTATGAATCATAGGAGTCATAGTTATCATAGAATATCCAGCAACCCAAGGCTTTTAAAAAAAATAAATATAAGAAGAAATAATGCTAAACAAGATAAAGAAACTCTTTCAAATCCCTGAAACGCGTTACACAAGTAAAGAGATATTCCGCTGGCTGTGGAATGCTTGGCGTGGTAATCGTAAGCAGGCGGTGCTGAATGCTTTGATAGGTATTCTCAGCGTAGTCGTTTCTTTGGCAACAGTATGGGCTGTTCAGCATGCCATTGATGTGGCGTCTCATGTCATAGAGGGCAGTATCTATGTAGCAGTGAGCATCATGGCTGCTTTGATTCTCTGTGACTTCGCATTGAACATCGCCTCTGTGTGGGTGAGAAATCTATTGGGTATCAAGGCTCAGAACCGTATGCAGCAGCGCATGCTCGACCGTATTCTACGTTCAGAGTGGCACGGAAAAGAGCGTCACCACAGTGGTGATGTGCTTAACCGATTAGAGATTGACGTTGCTAACGTGGTAAGTTTCCTCACAGAAACGATACCTAATTCAGTCTCAACATTGGCAATGTTCCTCGGTGCTTTCTTCTATTTGATGTCGATGGATTGGCGTCTTGCCATTATCATTGTCGTTATGATTCCGCTGTTTGTCCTCATCAGCAAGGTGTATGTACGCCAGATGAGACGGCTGACACGTGAGGTTCGTGACTCAGATTCAAAGGTTCAGAGTGTTTTGCAAGAAACGATTCAACACCGAATGCTCATTAAGACACTTGAAAGTGACGAGATGATTGTTGGGAAGTTAGAGGGAACACAACACGAGTTGCGTCGTAAGGTAGTGCGAAGAACGAAGTTTTCTGTATTCTCAAACCTTGTTTTGAACTTTGGGTTTGCCTTTGGTTATCTTGTTGCTTTCACGTGGGCAGCCCTCCGCATGTCGGCTCATTCGCTGACTTTTGGTGGTATGACAGCCTTCTTACAGTTGGTAAATAAGATTCAAAATCCTGCTCGTCAATTAACGAAATTAGTACCTGCTTTTGTCTCAGTATTTACTGCTGCCGAGCGACTAATGGAGTTAGAGGAGAATCCTTTAGAGGAACAAGGCGAGCCGATAGAGGTGGCTGGACCTTGTGGTATTCGTTTGAATCATGTCGACTATCGTTATGATGATGCCGAACGAGAGATATTGAAGGATCTTGACTTCGATTTCTACCCATGCTCTTGTACGGCTATTCTTGGTGAGACAGGTGCTGGAAAGACAACGCTTGTACGTATGCTCCTTGCCTTGATGAAGCCTAATAAGGGCTCTGTAGAGATTTATAACGAAAAAGAAAGCAGAGAGTTGACACCGCTCATGCGTACCAATTTTGTCTATGTCCCTCAAGGTAACACACTTCTTAGTGGCACAATCCGTGAGAACCTACTACTCGGTAAGGTCGATGCAACGGAAGAAGAGATGATTGCAGTACTTAAGAAGAGCTGTGCTGACTTTGTTTTCCATCTTCCTTTGGGACTCGATACGCTCTGTTCAGAGCAGGGAGGAGGACTCAGTGAAGGACAGGCACAACGTATAGCCATAGCCCGTTCGCTGCTACGTGACCGTAGTATCATGATATTCGATGAGGCAACGTCAGCCCTCGATCCGCAGACAGAGCGTGAACTCTTGAAGAATATACTCTCCAATCACGATAAAAACCGTAATTTTCATCACCCATCGTCCAGCTGTTGTTGACTATTGTGACCAGACGTTGACCATAGAAAAAATACAATAATGTATTTGCGTTATTCAAAATAAGGTCGTATATTTGCAACATGACTGAAAACTGAAAGGAGACCTAAAAACTGCAAAATCCATTTTAATTGGTGGAAGGTACGAAAAGAAAATAGAATAAGATAAGATATGAAAAGAATTCTTTTAGCAGCCGCTTGTGCACTTTTTATGTCAGCACCAGTGGCTTTTGCGCAGACAACAAACGTAGAACAGACGAAGGATTTAGACGCTAAGTATGCTACAAACATGCTGAAGCCGGGCACGCGTGCGCCTGAGTTTAAGTTGAAGACATACGATGGCAAGGATATACGTCTGAGCCAGTATCGTGGAAGCTACGTGGTGTTGGACTTCTGGGCAAGTTGGTGTCCTGATTGTCGTCGTGATATTCCTGCAATGAAAGCCCTTTACGAGCAGTTCCGTGACTATGGAGTGGAGTTCATTGGTATCTCTTTCGACACTGATCGTGAGGTTTGGGCAAAGACTTATTGGGGCAAATACCAGATGCACTGGACACAGGTGAGTGAACTCAAGAAGTTTAGAAAGAATACTATTATCGACCAGTTATATAAGGTTGATTGGATTCCTTCAATGTACCTTGTTGACCCAGAGGGCAGGATTGTTTTGGGAACAGTGGAGATTGACAAGCTGAAAGCTAAGTTAGAATCTCTTCCACTCACTCCACAGGTGAGCAAGACAGAGGTGCTCCCAACCTTCGAAGGCGGTCAGGAGGCTATTGATAACTATTTTGCACAGAATCAGCGTCGCAGCATTCAGTCATTCCGTTCAAAGGTACAGGCAGAGATGACCGTTGTTTTCAATGTCGAAATGGATGGTACTGTTACTGGTGCTCGTGTTGTTGATGTAAAGAATGTGAAGGGTACAAGTAAGCATTTCATGAAGATGGATGCTGAGAAACAGAAGCGTGTATTGAACAACTGCGTTGAATATTACAAAGAGCAGGCTGTTCGTCTTACGAATAATATGCCAAAGTGGAACCCTGCAATGCAGAATGAGCGTCCTGTAAAGAGCAAGACAACAGTAAATATCGTTTTCCAGTAATAGACGGATTAGACAACAATTAAGTTCTAAATAAGATGTACAAGGCTGTCCTAACGAGGGCAGCCTTGTGTTTTTATCTCTTTAAAAATGCTCTTTTTGAATCTACTTCAGCCTCATCATTCATCGTGTTAGTACTCCGCACCATTGGTGCTAACCCTCCGCACGCTATGTGCTAAGCACTAACACACTATGTGTTAAGCTACAATACGTCGATAGAAAATGGTAAGAAAGCTACTTTATGGTCATTAAGCGTGAAGATAGTAAGATGTTACTGGCTATCTTAAATTGGGAATGTTTGGCAGATAAAACAATTCTTATATCTATTGATAACCCTTCTTTTGGGGTGAATAAAGCATATATAATAATCCCTTTGAAGCTCTTTATGGTCAATAGATTAGGTTAATTTGGATAAAAATAATAGTAGGCTATGAAAGTTTCTTTGAATTATTTGTGATTATCCGATAAAAAAATGTACTTTTGTGTTCAGTATGCTAAAAGTCTGAAAGGAGGAAGACGAGAACCTAAAATTATATAGTGTAACGAACTTTTGATAATTCTAAAAGATAAAGACAATCTTAATCATTAACAATTAACGATAAAGTAATTATGAGAAC
>CAKMOD010000120.1 GCA_927910885.1 uncultured Prevotella sp.
GTTACTTTGTCTTTTATTTACTCTGTCGACAAGCAACTGGTTTACTTGCCACTTGTTAACTCGTCAGCTATAAATCTGTGATTTCTCCGACCTTTAGGTCTCTGAGTTGTTTCAGTGTGCAAAAAGGAAATCTGTTCTTTCTGCTCATCTGTGTCATCTGTGAGAGAATGCTTTGAGTAGAGTAGCTGTTTGTTTTATTTTCTCACAGATAGCACAGATAAACAGAGTCCATAGGGCGCACAGAAACCTAAAGGTTATGGATAACACAGAGCGTTAAAACACAAATTCAGCACAAGCGACTCGTCAACTTGTCCACTCGTTAACTCGTCCACCATAAATCTGTGCTTCCCCGACCTTTAGGTCTCTGAGCGTTTCGGTCTACAAAAGGAAATCTGTTCTTTCTGCTCATCTGTGTCATCTGTGAGAGAATGCTTTGATAGAGTAGCGAATACTTAAAACTTTGAACTTAAAGTTCGCTCCATCTCTCTGCATGAGAATCTTAATATTGAACTTTTACCTTTAAATTTAAAAATCCTCCGAAGTAATGAATACTTCGGAAGCCAAATCTGGCTTCTTCCGAAATATGAAGTGATGAAGTAAGCCTACTACATATAATAAGACACACAGAGAGGGGGAGGTCCCACTCAAAAAAGAAGAGCAAGACTAACAAGCAGAATTGGCTTTCTACATTTAAAAAGTTAGTTTTTTTCATCATCTATGTATGCTAAATCGCATTATCACAAATGTTAAATATGACCAAAAACTTGCCCAATACCAAATAATTAATTAATTTTGCACAAAAGCTTGGGTGATTTTTAGAATTTTTACAATGCCCATTCGGCACAAACAACTCAAATTCAGTATTCAAGATACAAATATAAGTTTTTAGGATAAATATGAAAAAAAATAAACTAATGGCAGTAGAAACTATTGCCACAGCCGAAAAGAGAGGTTATCAGAAACCGTCGTGCGCAATCTTCCGCATGGACACTGAGTCTATGATTTGTAGTAGTGTGAGAGGCGAGACTGAGAATAAGAATGTCAGCGAGGACCCAAGCGATGCTTGGTACACTGGACAGGAAAATTAAACAAGGCTGTTAAAACTGAGTCTGTTTCACAGATAGTATCCAAATTCGCATTCGAATTGACCACTCTCCATAAAGTAAAATTAATTAACCATAGTATTTTTATTACGTATTAAAAAAAAGAAGAATGAAGAAAAGAATTCTTTTGCCAGCACTCTGCATGGCAATATCAATCTTTACAACATCATGTTCTTCTGACGACATTGAGTCACCAGAAGCAAAAGAGCAAATGTTAACCCTCACCGTATCAGCAGGTTCAGAAGATGATGCTGCTGCGACACGCGCTGTGTTGAGCGAGGCGGATGCTGCTAAGAGTCCATGGAAGTGGGAGCAGGGTGACAAAATTCTGCTTGTGTCAGGTAATGGAAGTCAGAAGACTGTTAGCACACTTTCATTGAAAAAAATGAACCGTGGTGGTCTCAGTGGTGAGTTTGAGGGTCAGGTACCAGCAAGCAGTGTAACCAATGGTGGTAGCTACCGCTTCTTCTATGTGGGTAAGTCTACTGACGGTAATGCTGATAGAACTGTTGATGCATCTAAGGGTAGTATCAACATCGACCTTACTCAGCAGACAGGTAATCTCGCTGACTTGAAGCGTAACTGTGTATTGACAGGTACAGGTAAGGTGCTTGTTTCTGGTGGTAAGGCTACTACAGAGGGAAACATCATATTGTCAAATGTGTTTGCAGTAGCTCACTTTGCTATTACTGCCAGCAATAACACTACAATTACTAAGGTAGGTCTTCGTGGTAAGGGTGTTTACGCTTCAGCTAATGTAGACTTGAGCACTGGTGCAGTAACAGGTGTTTCAGAGATTGGTACAGAGGTAGACCCTGAGGAGAACATCTTCTTTAATGGTAAAACCGATTTCTATGTGACCTTCGTTCCTGGTAGCGTTGCCCCTGCTTTCGATGGTTATTATGCAGGTTCACATTCGAATACAGGAGCCATTACCTCTAGACCAGATGCACGTAATTATGCTGCCGACAAATCGTTCGTTTATTTTAATGGTCAGAAGGCTAAGTTCTCTGTAAGTGACAACCAGCGAGTTGCTATCACAAATGGTAATATGCAGTATGTAATGCCTATTGCTACCTACACATCAGCAATGAATGCTAAGACCCTTAGTGCTAACACACTTATCAGATGGAAGAACTCAGTACCACTTAAGCTTAAGGGAACTCTCACCATACACAAAGGCTATTACCGATTAGCCCCTGAGCAATGGGAGATGGCTATGCCAAAAAATAAAAGAACAGGTGGTAGTTACAGTTACAGTACAATAAAGATTAATGGGAGAGAATATGTGTCTCCAGAGACCTACGGCTACTTCGACCTTCCATCATGGGGAACAATTGATAACCCTACGGTAATCAATAATACCTTCAATATCCGTGGTACTGGTACAGAAACTCAGTATGACTTCGGTAACAAGTTATACGTAGGTTCAAAGAAGACTCGTGTAATGACTTCAGACGAGTGGGCTTATCTGATGCCTCAGAATACCAGAAATTCAAATAATCGTATTTGGATAGAAAATGGTAAAAGTTATGCTAAGTGGGCAAGATGCTTTATTGATGAAAATGGAGATGGCAAGCGAGGAACTAATCCTGCTGAGTTGCGTGGCTATCTTATCTTCCCAGATGCCATGACTATTGAAGCTGCAAGAAAAGTATTTACAAAGAATCCAACATTTGGAGGTGGAAATGCAGCGAATAATCCTACAACATACGAGAAGATTAAGAGTAGTGGTGCTGTCTTCATCCCATTATCTGCCTGGAGACCAAGTAATAAAAAAGATTTGAATGTATGGGGAGAACATGGTAACTATTCTACTTCTTCTTATGTAAATGGAGCAATGCTACATATTAGAATAACTGCCACTTCGTCTATATTTAACGACAGATCTGACCCTAATCAGGGTTGTATGAGCCGTTTGGTGCAGAATTTCTAATGAATACTATTATCCGATAAACTTCGGATTATATAAAAAAGAATCGGTCATTATGACTTCTTGCTGTCTTAAGGCAGTGAGAAATCGTAATGACCGATTTTCGTTTAAATAAACTTCTTCTATCCATGAAAGGGAACTAATAATGATTAAAACATTTGCTCATTGCGTAATTCTGTCTTACTACATTCTGTTTGTATTCGTGAAATTCGTAGTCGTTAATGGTACATATCATAAAGGTCAAAGTTCAAACCTCAAAGGTCAAAGTTCAAAGTATAAGGCTTAGTAGTTTTTATAGACTAACGACTAACTTTCAAGGTACCTTACGTATCTTATACCGCCTAAATGGTTTTGCTGTCTTTTCGTTAGTTTTATTTAATGAAAAAATTTTTGGTATTGAACATATACTGCACTTTGAGGTTTTAACTTTGCAGCAACCTCACGAAACAGTCTTCTCCCCAGTAGGCTGTTTCCATAGGGGGACGATGCAAATGCCACCCGACGACTTCTCCTACTGACCTACACTGCGTCACGAATAAAATAAGGTGGTAGATGAATAAAACCATTATTCTATAACAAAAAACACTAAGACCAATGGATAAGAAAGTTAATATTGTAATAAAGGCTGCTCAGTTCTGGACACAAGAGGAGGAAGACCGACTGATAAAGAGGATTGTTGATAACTTCTATGACCTAATCAATAGAAGCGAAGAGGAAGGATTGTATTGGACGGGGTTGAAGTGTGATCTCATCGAGCTGGCACACATGGTATGGGAGAGTGGTGCGCTAAGAGATAGATGTGGTCGCCCGATGGACTTCCAAACAATAGTTCGCCATATCTGCAGAGTACTTCATGTGCGTGAACCTTGTAACCCCTCATCAGTTATCTCATCAGTCCGCGCACGAAAGAATGTAAGGGTCGGTCCGCTCCATGAACGCTACTTGCAACTGATCAGTAAGGCAAATATACAAGACCCAATGAGGTTGGAAATAAGGAGGGGATGGAAATAAAAAAACAATAAGCGGCCCCACCCCCTTACCCCTCCCCCATAGGGAGGGGAGTGAATAGCGAGATACCCCTATTGATTAGGAATATCATTTATCAATCCAAACACTGAAAACGATTAACAATACTCCATGGCAAACTGTTTCCAGCACTCCCCCTCTCCCATCGGAGAGGGGGTTGGGGGGTGAGGTCTCAACCCATCGTCTTTGATATATATCAAGAATTGACCGATGAATTGATATTTTTCGTCGTTTAATTTTGACAATATGAATTTTATCTATACCTTTGCATTGTAATTCAAGAGAAATATATCTGGTTACTAAGGTTTAGACTTTACAGGTATTTAAGATTGCTCAGGATTATTATTTAAGAAAGAAGATTTGTTTAGGTTAGTAATAGATTTAGGTTTTTAGTTATATTTTAGGTAAAGATTGTAGAAATATTGTCGTCGTGAGACGGTGGTTATTCGGAGATAACGGAAGAGCAATTGCTCTGCCGTTTCTTTTTTATATACCCCTCATATATAATTCAGAATCCTCTGTTAATTCATAATTCATAATTCACAATTCATAATTATGATTACTACTGTTAACTGAAGTTTATCGCTACAAGCAACTTGTAAACTCGTAAACTTGTCAACTCATCAACTACCCATATCATAAAGTTCAAATCTCAAAGTTCAAAGGATAAGGCTCTGTGCTTTCCATGACCTTTAGGTCTCTGAGTATTTCAGTGTACAAAAAAGGAAATTCTGTTCTTTCTGTTCATCTGTGCCTTCTGTGAGAGAATGCTGTGATAGAGTAGCCATTTCTTTATTTTCTCACAGATAGCATAGATAAACAGAATCCATGAATAATTTCAAGGATAATATAGGCTCAGTAGAAAAAAGGTGGGGAAATTTTCTTAATTAATATATTTTTCTTTCCTTTGTATCATGGAAGAAAAATATCTATATCAGTTAGCCGAATTCGTTTTACCCAGTGATGTATTACATTATTTCTCTATTGTTAAGATAGAGTCTGATACTTCATTGTTACGTATTTATCTTGATGAGAAGATGGAGAAAGAACTTTCCGATTGATCTTCATTTTGAATCAAAAGGCTTTATGGAAGCTGTCGAGGTGACGGACTTTCCGATTCGTGACCATAAGGTTATTTTGGTTCTTCGTCGACGTCGCTGGATAGATATTCGTACAGGTAAGAGTTTCTCTCTTCCCTTGCAGATAGATATTACAGCCTCCGGCACTCGTTATTCCAAAGAGTTCGGAGCTTTTTTAAAAGAAACGTATGGAGACATCCCCAGTGACCTGCCGTACGCTTGAGGAATTCTATCATATCAATGGACGTAGTTTTGAGAAACAATACAAGGAAACACTA
>CAKMOD010000121.1 GCA_927910885.1 uncultured Prevotella sp.
AGAACGTCGATGCCCATTCTTTTTAACATTTGAGCTATTACAGAAGATACAGTTTTTTTATTCATAGATTTTCAAATGCTGCAAAGGTAGTAAATAAAAGAATTCCGAGAGTTTTTCAGCCTACCAAATGTCCATTACGCCTAAAAAGTGTAGAAATGTTGTAGGGGTATTTAGTGGGTTAACCAGTTGTTAAAAATATCTATGGATATGATGGTTTTCTGTTCTATATAGTATGATAAATCTCTCTCCCTTCTTGTTTTATATTCTTGTTTCTCGCAGTCCTGTAAAATCTTATGTATAAGTTAATCTTTACTTGTTGTATTATTCCATTATTTATGATGGTAACGATTAATCTATCTTACGCTTATCAACTGATGTGTTGGTGCTCAGCACGTGTGGTGTTGATGGTTCGCACCATTGGTGCTGAGTACTAAATAGGATGCAGTATGTTGTTAGAATGAGAGTAATGTCATACTTTTGATTTACATAACTGACCTGCTAATGCTTTTATTTCAGCCCTTGCAAGTTTTCCATTGCCTGTCTGTGGAAGGGAAGGGACGTGGAAGATGAAACGAGGTTGCCAAAACTTTGGGAGGCATTGCTGGCAGAGTGTTTTCATAGAATCGGTATCGTCTTGTGTAGTGAGTAAGACCACAGCTTCTCCAAAACGCTCGTCAGGACAACTTGTTATAGCAAAGTCGGCTGTAAAAGAGGATTTCAGAAGATGTTCTACCTCTTCAATCTGAATCTTAATGCCGCCAGAGTCAATCACATTATCTTTTCGTCCAAGGATGCGGAAACAAGGAGTATTAAGTACTTCTTTCATGTCCGTAGTGCGAATTTCAGCTCTGTCGTTGGTTACTAAGGATGAGAGCAAACTGCAGGGGCATCAATAACAAGGCAACCTTCTTCATTGAGCCATACTTTTACACCATCAAAGGGCTTATACCATTCGCTGGCATCAGGTCCATTCAGACGTCGGAGCGCAATATGTGAGAGTGTTTCCGTCATTCCGTAGGTACTCCAAACAGCGTTAGGGAAATCGTGTAAGGCAGTTGAAAGTTTATTATCGACAGCACCACCGCCTATAATAAGATGACGGATTTGGCGCAAACGCTCACGCTCTTCTGGTACTTGTAGAGAGTTATAAACCTGCAGTGGCACCATTGCTGCAAAGGTTATCTCCTCGTTCGAGATACCTGCTTCAGACAAAGAATGGTCAGAGAGAGGGTGTCCAGACGGTGTTACGCTCAGCAGGCGTAGGTTACGCTCAATACTTCTTACCACTACCATCTTTCCTGCAATGTAGTCGAGTGGCATACAGAGTAGGGCGGTATCGCCAGCCTTCAAGCCTAAGAAATCACAAGTGATGCGGGCTGAATTGAGCATACGTTGCTTCTCTATCCACAGCGGTTTTGGCTTACCAGTTGAACCACTGGTGTGCACAAGGAGTTGTGGATTATCATTATGCCATTCTGATAGGAAGTCTTGTAGTGTCATTATTGTTTGATTTTATGCTATTGGGCTAATAAGGCTAATTGGCCTAATAGGGCTAATAATATTTTTCTTAATCGCTTATCCAAAGCTGGTCGCCTCTGATTTCTAATGGCATTGGGATATTATCGGTGAAGAGTTGTCCCGTACCTAAGCCTTGCGGAGTGGTGATGTTTGGACCATAGATGTCAGCTGTTAGTTGTGCGATAGCATTCAGTCCGATGTTACTCTCAAGTGCTGAGGTTATCCATGAACCAATGTTACGTTCCTTTGCCATTGTAATCCATTCTCTTGTGCCTATCATACCGCCATGCAGACTTGGTTTTAGGATAATATATTGTGGACGAATCGTATCGAGTAATAACGCTTTTTCCGTAGGGTCATTGACACCGATAAGTTCCTCGTCAAGGGCTATCGGTAGGGGAGTATTAGCACACAAGCGTGCCATCTCCTGCCATTGATGCTGTCGGATAGGCTGTTCGATGGAGTGGATATCGTATTGTGCCAATGCTTCTAATCGTGGCATAGCGTCTTCTGGGGCAAAGGCACCATTGCATCAACGCGTAGTTCCACCTGTTCACGTGTGAAAGTTTGACGGATATGGCGTATTAGGTCGAGTTCTTTCTCAAAGTCAATCGCACCAATCTTCAGCTTTACACAACGGAAACCAGCCTTGAGTTTCGTTTCCAATCGCTGATACATCTCCTCGAAAGTTCCCATCCACACGAGTCCGTTGATGGTGATTCCTTCTTCACCTCGTCCAAAAGCAGTGTTAAAGAAGTTGATGCTTCCCTTGGCATCCAACTGTGCCTTAGCTGTTTCTAAGCCAAAGAGCATTGAAGGGTAAGGGCGCATGGCATCGATATCAATAATCCCTGTGTGGCAGAAATCATCACAGAAACTGCGGAGCTTCTGCTCATATTCTTCGTCAGGCATGGCATCGCACGACAGGTCGGGGAGTGTTGCGCATTCCCCAATACCCATCACTCCTGGCTGATTAGTGTCAGACAGCGTGACGTAATAGCTTTTCCTCGTTGTGTAGATACCACGTGAAGTGCCTGCAGGGCGGAGGAAGTGGAGGGTGCGGGAGGAGATGTTTATGTTGTACATTATAAGTTCTTTATTGTTTGTTTCTATATTCAATTCTTGCCCTTGTCATCTGCTCACGTATTCCACCATGTTTAATGAAATCCTCTTTGATATGGTCTAAATACTTTCTAAGTATTACATCTTCTTGATAAATCAATGTAATGGCTATGTTTGCTATTGTTTCATCTGTGCGTACTTGAATGGCGTCACGATAAAAAGAAGACTCATTATGCTTGGCGCATACGCGTCGTGCTACGATAGCTCTCCTGTCATTGATATCCCATTTGGTAAGATTCCGGACACGGAGATAATCTTCATAATCAATTAATAGTTCCTGTAGACTGGCACGTGCTACATTCACTAACTTTATTTCCGTTTCTGCAGAGGTTGTCGAGGCGGCACACCCTTCTGCAATGTTCTGTTTCCCCGAGCGGGCTGCTTGTACCATTTGGTCTATCGTTCTGTCACTTCTTTCCAGAAAGTGGTGGGCAAAATAATAGGTGATGTCATAAATACATTCTGCCTTTTGATAAGCTATCAGATTGCGATAGTTGCCCTTTTGTGGCAAGAAAGGTGTTTCCATGATTGTTTCTTAGTTGTTGGTAATAAAGGTTCTGTTAGAGTTATTGGCCTAATAAGGCTAATTAGCCAAATTGTTGATAAGTTCTATAGTCTTTGTTTACTAAATGGTTTCATTGGGCTTATTAGCCTAATTAGGCCAATAAGTCCAATAGCTAATTATGGGAACTGCGGATACTTGTCAAAGTCTGGCTTACGTTTTTCAAGGAAAGCCTTGCCACCTTCCTGTGCTTCGTCAAGTGTGTAGTAGAGCATTGTGGCATCACCTGCAAGTTCCTGAATACCTGCCTGACCATCAAGTTCGGCGTTGAAGCCAGCTTTCATCATACGGAGTGCCAATGGAGAACGCTCTATCATGGTTTCTGCCCAGTCTATACACTCATCTTCGAGACGGTCGAAAGGAACCACCTTGTTGACCAACCCCATTCGTTCTGCTTCTTCTGCAGAGTACTGACGACACAAGAACCATATCTCACGAGCCTTCTTCTGACCCACGACACGTGCCAGATAAGATGCACCGAAGCCAGCATCAAAGGAACCAACCTTAGGTCCTGTCTGTCCGAAGATAGCATTTTCTGATGCAATAGAGAGGTCACATACCACATGAAGGACGTGTCCACCACCAATGGCATAACCATTAACCATAGCGATGACTGGCTTTGGAAGGCGTCGAATCTGCATCTGCAAGTCAAGTACATTAAGGCGTGGAACACCGTCATTACCGATGTATCCGCCATGTCCCTTTACGTTCATATCACCACCAGAGCAGAATGCTTTGTCGCCAGCACCAGTCAGAATGACTACGCGAATGTCAAGGGCTTCACGACAATAGTTGAAAGCCTGTGACATTTCCCACACTGTTTTCGGGGTGAAAGCATTACGATAGCGAGGACGATTAATGGTTACTTTTGCTATGTGGTTGTACTCTTCAAAGAGGATTTCCTCAAAGTTGAAGCCTTCAATAGGCTTCCATTCTCTTTTCTCCATAAGGTCTTTTCGTTTTTGATTGATTATAGGGAGCCTGCCAAGTCATTCCTAAAAGGCGGATAGACTGTGGCAAGTTATTATTATTTATGCTGGATATATAAGCTGAAAGTTGATACGTTGAGGACCATTAAAAGGCTTGATAATAATCCTTCAAAGCCTGTGTATCTTCCTCAGCGTTGGTGAATACTTCTAAAAGTACTGGTCCTTCCTCCGAGTTAAAGAGTTTGTCAAGACTCTTGTAAAGCTCTTCTTCGTTGCGAGCAGAGAGGTAGACGATGTCGTGTGTTTGACAGATTCCTTCTGCAGAGGTTGTATGTTGGGCAGCAATAGCACTATCCCGATAAGGTGAACGCTCCAAACCAGGCAGCTGATGGAAGATACCTCCACCGCCATTGTTAAGTAAGAGGATAGAAAGATTAGGCGGAAGGGACTCGTTCCATAGTGCGTTCTGATCATAGAAGAAACTCAAGTCACCAATTACACAGTACACATCCTCTTCTTCCTGATGCGCAATAGCATAGCCAACAGCCGTAGATAACGAACCTTCAATACCATTCACACCTCGATTAACATAGATATATTGATCAGAGAAGATGTTGCCTAAACGCACAGCCGAGCTATTTCCATAAAACAATTCACCATCGACAGCCTCCTCTCTCATCTTCTCGTGGAAAGCCTTAACAGCCAACATTTGTGAGAAGCGTGGTTTGAAGGTCTTGCGGATGGCTAAGGCTTTGTCGAATGCCTTGTCCCATAGCGTTACAAAGTCACGCTTTTTAACGCCTTCTGTCTCATTGGCAAAGATTCCGATAACATCCTCTGGTAAACCTTGAATCATATCAGTGGTGTGCATGAAGGTGTCACAAAACTCATCAATCCCATTCACAACGATAGACATCTTGCACTTACATTCACGCAAGAATTGGCGGAGTCGTTTGCTGACAATCGTTCCTCCTATATATATAAGGTGGTCAGGACGATAAGCTTCGTTATCACCAATCATCTTCAATACTTCATCAATAGGTTGTGCTGGTCCAATATCGTCATCAGCTAACTTCTCTTGAAGGACGACAGCAACCTTCTTTAATGCCTCTATTGCTTCAAGCGAATTGCCCACAACTTCAGGTGTCAACTGTCCAAGAACAAACATTAGCTTCTTTCCACGGAAGAAGTCAGCAGCCATTTCATAGACGTAGATACTATCAGTTGTGGCATGAAGCATGAAAATATTACGTTCATCTGGAAGCTTTGGTACGTCGTATTCAAAGAGCGGTTCACTGATTGATACGTTGATATGCACAGGACTGCCATCATTCAAGCGTACAGCATTCAATGCTTCATTGACCAAACGGTTGCAATACCAGCGTTCCTCTTCGTTATGAGGCTCTGGTAGTGTCACACTCTTGCGAACATTTGGCTCCAATGCACGATGTTGTTGAAGTGTTTGCCCATCCTGTTGGTCAATCCATTGTGCTGGTCTATCAGCTGAAATAATAATCAGTGGACGTTTCTGATAGAAAGCTTCAGCTACAGCAGGTGCCAAGTTGAGCAAGGCTGAACCTGATGTAACGCATACAGCAACTGGCTCATTGTCTGCCAAAGTCATTCCTAATGCTACGAAACCTGCCGAACGTTCGTCGGTAACAGGATAGTACTCAATCTCGGGACAAGCACAGAGATTGTGTACGATAGGTGAGTTACGAGAACCAGGACATACAACGGCTTTCGTTATTTTTTTCTTTACGAGCAGGGCTGTAAGAATGTTTACGTTTTCTTTGTTGCTGTACATTGTGGGTAATGGGTGTTGAATGTTGGGTGTTGAGGGTTAGGGATATTGGGCTAATAGGGCTAATAAGGCTCATAAGCCCAATCTTCCTAAAAAACTAATTGTGATTTAACAACTGGCGCATAGTGTCAAGTTTGGCTTCTGTTTCCTGCCATTCATTCTCTTCAATACTCTCCTTTAAGAGTCCGCCACCAGCATAAAGACGACACGTAGAACGAGAGAGTTGCATACAGCGAAGGGTGACATAAAGTTTTGCCGCACCCTTCTCGCCAAGCAATCCACTGAAACCACTGTAATAACTACGGTTTAGCTGTTCATTATGAAGGATAAACTGCTGTGCTTCATCCTTTGGCATACCGCATACGGCAGGGGTAGGATGGAAGGCTGTAAGGAATGTTCCGAGTCGCTCTGTGTCTTTAAGTCGGAAAGTGAAATCTGTTCGAAGATGCGCCAAATGTGCTGCACGAGCAGTATGAGGTTTACTTTCTGTAATCTCAGCAGCAAACGGTTGCAGGCAAGCACGGATATAGTCAGCAACGAGTTGTTGCTCTTCTTGATTCTTAGTAGACCATTTCATATCCTCACCTTCATACCTCATTGTACCAGCTAATGCCATTGT
The DNA here is from genome assembly GCA_927910885.1 of uncultured Prevotella sp. GTDB lineage: Bacteria > Bacteroidota > Bacteroidia > Bacteroidales > Bacteroidaceae > Prevotella. The sequence goes on from CAKMOD010000121.1 coordinate 6,555, forward strand.
CTGATAGCCCTCGGCATTACCGCGAAGTAGAATTTCAGGACTTGCAATAAGCCACATACCTGTCTCTGCAGTATAGAAAAGGGCAATATAGGAGCGTGGATATTTCTCACAAGCCTTAAGAAAAATACTTCGGGAAGTAGCACTCTCGTCTTTTGTTTCGACAATCGAGCGTGCCAATACTAATTTACGGAATCTGTTGTATTCTAATTCTTTATGAAATCGACAGAAATCGTCGTGATAAGCCTCGCGAAGTGAAGATGTTTCGTTAGTAAGTACCGCCTCGTCCTGCCAGTCGGGAATAGCATCAAAACCCTTGCTACCGTCTAAAGGTAGAACCGTTGAAGCACCTTTCTGACCATCCAGTAAGTAAAGTGTGTTGCTATCATCGCAAAAGAAAGGAGCAATGACAAATCCCTTACGTCCATTAAGTTCAGTAAGTGAGGAAATAGCCGTTGGCTTCTCTGGTTGTGAATAGCAATGACAAACCTTTTCGAAAGGCTCACGATAGATAAAGAAAGAATCCATTTACTTCTCTTGTGGGGCTATGACGTAGTTGGTAACTTGTACACTTGAGATGAGTTCGTCTTCACCATTCTTGATATCAATGTTCCATACGTGTAATGTATGACCCCTGTGAATCAGTTTTCCGTAAGCCGTAACTGTTCCACCGTATGGCATCGCCTTGACGTGATTGCCGTGAACATTAATACCCATAGCCATCTTTCCTGGACATAACGCCATCGAACCGACACCTGCAAGATTCTCTGCAAGTGCCAATGATGCGCCACCTGCGAGGAATCCGAAAGGCTGTTTGTTACGGTCATCGACAGCCATTCTTGCCTTCAAAGTGTCGTCCTCGGGCGTAGAGATAAACTCCATACCGAGTGTACGGCTTAGTCCGTCTTCCTGATGAATACTTTTTATAATGTTTTCTACGTTCATAACCTAATCAACTTAATATAATGCAAAGATAATAAAAGTTGGATAGATAACAAAATCATAGTAGGTTTAATAGGTAGATAAGTATAGACAAAGGTCATGTTTGGGTACTTTTGAACTTAGCTATAGACATCTTTAAACTAACCTATGGACTTGTTAAAGAAGATGTTTCCGCTTCTTGCGGGTGTTTTAATGCTCCGCACGTGTGGTGTTAATGCTCCGCACATGTGGTGCTGTTGGTTAGCACCCTATGTGCGAACGGCTAAATAGCTTGCAATATACCATCTGTGTGAGTGCAAGTGTTGGGATGTAGCAACGATATAGATATCATGAGCGGCACCATGATTTAGCTTAAACCCCAATCGCTCATTAGACCACAATATGTATAGTTCTTCTTACTATGGTGTTGTTTCCTAACATCTTTTATTTTCTTATCGGCATCTTGTCTGCCTTCGTAACTTGACGTAGCCCGCTACGTCTGCGTTCCAAAGCCAAACAATCTGCTCGATAATAAAACAAAATATGTTTAGGCTCTAATGATCGATTGGGGTTTAAGAATATTCCAATGCCATAAAAAAGGAAAAACCAGTCATAGTTTGCGAATTATTTAGTAAATTTGCAAACTATAAGAATATATTCGATTTAATTATAAATATGAACGTTTTAGAATTATCTGAGCAGGAGATTGGTCGCCGCCAAAGCCTGCAAGAATTGCGTGAGATGGGTATTGATCCCTATCCAGCAGCAGAGTTTCCAACGAATGCTTACTCTACTGATATTAAAGAGCAGTTCAAGGAGGACGAACAGCGTGAGGTTGTAATCGCTGGTCGTATGATGGGACGCCGTGTCATGGGCAAGGCTTCCTTCGCAGAGTTACAGGATAGCAAGGGTAGAATCCAGGTTTATATCACTCGTGATGATATCTGTCCGGGTGAGGATAAAGAATTTTATAATAAGGTCTTCAAGAAGTTGCTCGATATTGGTGACTTTATCGGAGTGAAGGGTGAAGTGTTTAAGACACAGATGGGAGAAATCTCTGTTCATGCTAAGGAGATTACCGTTTTATCTAAGAGCTTGAAGCCACTGCCTGTTGTTAAGTATAAGGATGGTGAGGCATACGATAAGTTTGAAGACCCAGAGCAGCGTTATCGTCAGCGTTATGTTGACCTCGTTGTGAATGAGGGTGTGAAAGATACCTTCTTGAAGCGTGCTACCGTATTGCGTACCATGCGTAAGTTCTTCGATGAGGCTGGTTATACAGAGGTAGAAACTCCTACCTTACAGAGTATTGCTGGTGGTGCAAGTGCACGCCCATTCATCACTCACTTCAATGCTCTCAACGTTGATATGTATATGCGTATCGCAACAGAGCTTTATTTGAAGCGTCTGATTGTTGGTGGTTTCGAGGGTGTTTATGAAATCGGTAAGAACTTCCGTAACGAAGGTATGGACCGTTTCCATAATCCAGAGTTTACTTGTATGGAACTTTATGTACAATACAAGGACTACAACTGGATGATGTCTTTCACTGAGAAACTTCTTGAGAAGATTTGTATAGAGGTAAATGGTAAGCCAGAGGTACAAGTTGGTGACAAGGTTATCAGCTTCAAGGCACCATTCCGTCGTTTGCCTATCCTCGACGCAATCAAGGAGAAGACTGGCTTCGATCTCAATGGTAAGACTGAGGAGGAAATCCGTCATATCGCTGTTAACGAGTTGAAACTCGAAGAGATTGACGAGAGCTTCGGTAAGGGTAAACTGATTGATGAAATCTTCGGTGAGTTCTGTGAGGGAACATACGTTCAACCAACCTTCATCACTGATTATCCTGTTGAGATGTCACCACTGACCAAGATGCATCGTTCTAAGCCAGGACTCACAGAGCGTTTTGAGTTGATGGTGAACGGTAAGGAGCTGGCTAATGCTTATTCAGAGCTGAATGACCCAATTGATCAGGAGGAACGTTTCGTTGAACAGATGCGTTTGGCAGATAAGGGTGACGATGAGGCGATGATTATCGATCAGGACTTCCTCCGCTCTTTGCAGTATGGTATGCCTCCAACTTCTGGTATCGGTATCGGTATTGACCGTTTGGTAATGCTGATGACTGGTAAGGAATACATCCAGGAAGTATTGCTCTTCCCACAGATGAAGCCAGAACCAAAGATTCCACAGTCTTCTGTTAAGGAATGGGCTGAGCTTGGTGTTGCTGAAGAGTGGGTATATGTTTTGCGCAAGGCAGGCTTCAACCTCATCTCTGACATTAGAGAGGAGAAGGCACAGGGCTTGCAGCAGAAGCTCGGAGATATCAACAAGAAGTACAAGCTCGGTTATGAGAAGCCTTCTGTTGAGAATATTCAGCAGTGGATTGATGGAGCTAAGGAAAAGTAAAAAGTAAAAGAGAAAAAAGTAAGAGGGTAGGAAGTAGGACGAATAGTTAAAAGAGAAGTATTATTATAGCAATGGTATTAGGTCATAATACGATGCTTATATCTTTCACTTTCTCTACTTTTTACCTTTTTACTCTTATTCTTAACATTTATGTTCGACATCGGTAAAATAGCAATCATAGGAAGCGGTAGCTGGGCAACGGCTATCGCTAAGATTGTTGTGGAGCATACGCATCATATTGGTTGGTACTTCCGACGTGACGATAAGATAGAGGAGTTTAAGCGGAGAGGACACAATCCTTCTTACCTTACAAGTGTGAAATTTAACATGAATGAGGTGCTGCTTTCTTCGGATATCAATAAGATTGTGCAGGAGTATGACACTTTGGTGTTTGTTACTCCTTCTCCTTATCTGAAAGCCTTGCTGAAGAAACTGAAGACAAAGCTCAATACAAAGCTAATCTTAACGGCTATTAAGGGAATTGTTCCTGATGAGAACCTTGTTTGTTCAGAGTATTTCCATGAGGCATACGGCGTTCCATACGATAATCTTGCCGTTATTGGTGGACCGTCTCATGCGGAAGAAGTGGCAATGGAACGACTCACCTATCTTACTGTTGGCTGTTCAGACCTTGAGAAGGCACGTGCCTTCACGGAGGTGTTAGCATCAAACTATGTCAAGACTAAGACCTCACCTGATGTTCTCGGTATTGAGTATGCTTCTGTCTTGAAGAACGTTTATGCTATTTCTGCTGGTATTTGTTCAGGCTTGAAGTATGGTGATAACTTTCAAGCAGTATTGATGTCGAATGCAATGCAGGAGATGGAACGCTTCCTTAATACTATTAATCCGATTCAACGGTCCATCATTGACAGTGTATACCTTGGTGACCAGTTGGTGACAGGATATAGTAAATTCTCGCGTAACCATACCTTTGGAACAATGATTGGAAAGGGATACAGCGTTAAGTCGGCACAGATTGAAATGGAGATGGTAGCTGAAGGATATTTTGGTACAAAGTGTATGAAGGAGATTAATCGTCGTCTGCACGTCAATATGCCAATCCTCGATGCGGTTTATAACATTCTCTATGAACGTATCAGCCCACAAATAGAAATTAAATTATTAACAGATTCATTTAGATAAACACAAATGGAAAGTATTAAGTTAGACATCACGAAAGCCGCCCAGTTCTTGAATCCGGGCGCAGTAGAGGCTTATGCTCCTCACGTTGCTGCAGCTCAGGACGCTTTGGAGAAAGCTACTTGTCCTGGTAATGACTTCCTTGGATGGTTGCATTTGCCATCAAGCATTACTCCTGAGTTCCTTGGTGAGATTCAGGCGGTTGCCAATACACTCCGTGAGAAGTGTGAGGTGGTTGTCGTTGCTGGTATCGGTGGTTCTTACCTCGGTGCTCGCGCTGTCATCGAAGCATTGGGTAACAGCTTCGCTTGGCTTGTGAATGACAAGAAGAATCCAACTATTCTCTTTGCAGGTAACAACATCGGTGAGGATTATCTCGCAGAGTTGACAGACTACTTGAAGGATAAGAAGTTTGGTGTTATCAATATTTCTAAGTCTGGTACAACAACAGAAACAGCACTTGCATTCCGTCTTTTGAAGAAGCAGTGTGAGGATCAGTTGGGTAAGGAGGCTGCAAAGGATGTGATTGTTGCTATCACTGATGAGCATAAGGGTGCTGCACGTGCTGCCGCAACTAAGGAAGGTTACAAGACATTTATCATTCCAGACAATGTTGGTGGCCGTTTCTCAGTGCTTACTCCAGTAGGTTTGTTGCCAATCGCAGTCGCAGGTTTCGATGTTCAGAAGCTTGTTGAGGGTGCACAGGTAATGGAGAAAGAGACATCTGCTGACGTTCCTTTCGCAAACAATATTGCTGCACGTTATGCTGCTGTTCGTCAGGGTCTCTACTCACAGGCAGGTAAGAAGATTGAGATTGTTGCTAACTTCCAGCCAAAGCTTCACTTCTTTGCTGAGTGGTGGAAGCAGCTCTATGGAGAGAGCGAGGGTAAGGATCGCAAGGGTATCTTCCCTGCAGCTTGTGACTTCACGACCGACCTTCACTCAATGGGTCAGTGGATTCAGGAAGGTGAGCGTTCTATCTTCGAGACTGTTATCTCTGTTGAGGAGCCTAATGCTAAGGTACTCTTCCCACATGATGAGGAGAACCTTGATGGCTTGAACTTCCTCGCTGGTAAGCGTGTTGATGAGGTTAACAAGATGGCAGAGCTCGGTACACGTTTGGCTCACGTTGATGGTGGTGTTCCTAACATCCGTGTCAGCGTTCCTACATTGAACGAGTACTACCTCGGTCAGCTCATCTACTTCTTCGAGAAGGCTTGCGGTATCAGCGGTCTTATTCAGGAAGTGAATCCTTTTAATCAGCCAGGTGTTGAGGCATATAAGAAGAATATGTTTGCTCTTCTCAATAAGCCAGGTTACGAGGCTGAGAGTAAGGTTATACAGGAAAGACTGACAAAGGAATAAGAACCTCCTCCCAACCCCTCCAAAGGAGGGGAGGGAAGCCCACCCGACCTCCCCGAAAGGGGAGGAGTTCCTAATGGAATCTAATTTATATAGTGTGGGTAGGGCTTAAAGGAGAGTAATATTTTAATGTATCCTCAAGTTCTTCACATAGCTGAGGGACTTGAGGATAATAATATATAATAAAGGTAAAGCAAGCAGCGATGACGTCTCAATCTCAGCAAGACATATCCTCCTTCGACAAGACTGGTGTAAGTCCCAAGGTTGTTCTCTTTGATATGGATGGTGTTCTTTATGATTCAATGCCAAATCATGGCGTTGCGTGGCAGCGTGCTATGAAGGAGTTTGGTATTCACTTCACCCTTGAAGACTCTTATGCAACGGAAGGAGCGCGTGGTGTAGATACTATCCGTAAGTATGCTAAGGATCAACTCGGTAAAGAACTGAGTGAGGAAGAGGCGCAGCAGATGTATGATGTAAAGGCGCGTTACTTTCATGAAATGCCTGAGGCAAAGGTGTTTGATGGAGTGGTAGAACTTATGCAAAAGATTAAGGCGAGCGGATTAAAGATTGGTATTGTAACTGGTAGTGCACAGCTCCCATTGATAGAGCGTGTCACTCGTGACTTTGGCGACTTTGTTTCTAAGGATCAGATAACAACAGCATACGACGTTAAGCGTGGTAAACCAAATCCTGACCCTTACTTAATGGGATTGAAAAAAGCTGGTAATTATGCGCCTGCAGAAGGTATTGTTGTTGAGAATGCACCACTCGGAGTGCACGCTGGTGCAGCAGCAGGTTGCTATACGGTAGCTATCAATAGTGGTCCTTTGGCTGATTCGGTGCTCTTGAATGAAGGGGCAGACATTCTATTTCCAACTATTCGAGAGTTTGCTGATAACTGGGAGCATATTTTAGAGAGTCTTTCAAAGCAATAATCAGAACCTTTTTAGTGGTTAGTTGATTTGTCTTATGACCGTAAATCTCTGTATCTCCTTTAGCTTTTTTGTTATCAATAAACTTCTCTACGCTTAGTAAACCTGTGTGCTATTGCTCAGATATTATCACAGAGTAGCGTGTTAATAAGCCTATTTACTTTAAGTGTTATAGGTCGTTCTCAAGGCTATAAACCATCCACACGATTGGTGTTAAGCCTCCGCACCATGTGTGCTTACCATTCGCACCATGTGTGCCGAGCCTCCGCACAATGGCAAGGAGTGGAAAGAAAAGCTTATTATGGTCTATCCTTACTATGGAGAAAAGAGGCATATTAATGAGAAACGGCTTCTTAATAATTCTCATGAAAAACGTTTTTTTTGACGTAATACGCAAATCATCATTTTCATTTTACACCTCTGTCTTGTCACAACAAAGAACGTTTTTAAATCAAAATTTCCTGTCACTTCCGTCATTGGAATTTGACATCTAACTAATTGATATATAGTTTGTTTGTGCGAAGTGTTAAAAGTGACAGCAAATAGAAAACAAAAATACTATGGTATTATAGTGGCGTACTTCATAATTCGAAAGGTCCAAATAATTCTTTTCTCTTTATAAAAGACTTTGAAACAAACAAAAAACGTGAAGCTTAAAAAGCCTCACGATATTTATTTTCTTCTTTATCTTCGAGCATTGAAAGGTAACTGTTATATCGACTTTCTGCGATATAATGTTCTTCGATAGCAGCTCTTACTGTGCAGCCAGGCTCATGCGTGTGCGTGCAGTTTGAGAATCTACAATCCTTTGAGAACTTGAATATCTCACGGAAATAGCTCGTCAACTCCTCTCGTTCTATATCAAAGGTTCCAAAACCCTTGATTCCTGGTGTGTCAATAAGATATCCACCCATTGGCAACTCTAACATCTCGCTGAACGTTGTAGTGTGCATACCTGTGTTATGTACATCAGAAATCTCAGCCGTACGGAGGTTGACATGGGGTAGGAGGGCATTAATAATCGTTGATTTTCCAACGCCACTATTACCACTCAAGAGGGTTACTTTTCCTGCTAATAACGGCTTCATCTTCTCTACGCTGAATTCATCTTCAGGTTCGGCACTCGCCTGTATCTCTATGCACTGATAACCGATGGTTTCGTAGAGATTCATAACTGCATGCTGGTAACGCAATTCATCCTCATCGAGCAAGTCGTGTTTATTAAAGACGAGTGTTACTGGAATGCGGTAAGCTTCGGCACTGGCAAGGAAGCGATCGATAAAAGTAGTAGATGTCTCTGGGTAGTTAGTTGTGACAATCAAGAACGCTTGGTCGATGTTAGCAGCAATGATATGGCTCTGCTTGGAGAGGTTAGGTGACTTTCGGATAATATAATTCCTACGGTCTTCTATCTCAGTGATGAAAGCCGTTCCCTCCTGATTAGGTGTGATGATAACATGGTCACCAACAGCCACAGGATTAGTAGAGCGAATTCCTTTCAAACGGAAATTGCCCTTAATCTTGCTATCTATTGTCTTGCCTTCCTCGGTCTTCACCGTGTACCAGCTACCTGTGTTCTTTATTACTAAGCCGCGCATAAAAA
>CAKMOD010000122.1 GCA_927910885.1 uncultured Prevotella sp.
CCGGTCTTCGCCACTTCGTTGGTTAATATCTATCCATTAGCATGTTTTTCTATTTTTTACAAACAGCTTATTCCCTTATCAATAGATATTTGTAAACTATTTTCATACTCCTCAAATCAATCCATGCTCTTTTGGCTTCTAAAAGACGCCTAATTGACTTGCAAAAGGTGCCCTTTTGAAGTCCAACTAACGCTCTTTTGAAGTCCAATTAAGCAACCTTTTGCTTTGTTATTTTATAACTAATTGATTTCCTGTTGGTTGCAGATTTGCCTTTTATACGTATTTTTATCCTTATTTATAGATGTTTTATTTGAAATTATGTAATGATTTTTCAAAACCATGTCTACATAATTGAGGTATTAAATAGAAAGGGTTTTCTATGTCAGAAGGCGATAATAAAATAAGTAATTTGATAGTCTTAGCTATGATTTTTATTGATGAGTAACTCCGATTTTTTTTGTTAAGAAACCACGAAAGTCATCCACACATTTAACGGAAGAATCTATTTCTACTTATAATATAATTGTTTGTTTTGTTGGTAGAAGGCATGGATAGTTTTCGTAAAATAGTTTATTTTGTTTTGCATGAATTATTTATTTTGATTATATTTGCACTGTTTTATATTATATGGAACGATAAAATAGTAGATTATGTCAGTAGAAATAAGACTTGAACAGAGTAAGTTCAAAGATAAGAAAGGGGCTGGAAAATGGTATGCTCGTACGGTAAGTACGGGTGTTGCAACAACCGATGACCTTGCAGATTCTATTCAGGAGAATACTTCGTTCTCACGTGGTGATGTGCGAGGACTTGTCATTGCTTTGGTTGATGAAATATCTTATCGTCTTCGTCAAGGTGAGACCGTATCACTTGAAGGCTTGGGTCGATTCCATCTGACGGTAGAGAGTGAGCCTGTTGATAATCCTGACGATTTCGATATCAAGAAACATATTAAGAATGTAAAGTGTCGTTTTGTCCCTACCAGTACACGCAATGCGCGTACAGGAAAGAAGAATCAGACTCTGGCTTATGGTGCGCGAGTGGAGTGGGCAGAGCCTGAGTATGATGATGAAGACGATGATTAATTTTCTTTTTGTCAAATCTTTGGCTTAAATTGCATTTTTATATCTTTTCTCCTGACTCAATATATTGGTGTCAGGAGTTTTGTTTTCTTATGAATTTTGAATAGGGTTGAAGCATTTTTAAGTTGTTTGGTATTTTGAACTTATTCATAAGTGGGCATAAAAGAACTAAAAGATATTTTTTGTTTATTTGTCCCCAAAATACTTAATGTATGTGCTTTTTTATTCTCATTTTCGTAAGATTTGTGCTATTTTTCTTTGATGTTAAAAGTATTTTGTTTATATTTGCACCTGATATTTAAGCATTTCCCTATATATATAGGCTGAAATAAGGTGTATATGAGCATAGTGGTTAGTGTTTCGTGGATATAATTTGAAACTAAAAAAGACTGTTAGAGATAATATCTAAAAGGTATTTTTATTCAAGTTAGGACATCTTTTTGATTTTAGTAATTCAACTAAATCAAATGAAAGAAATTGTTAGGTCTTACAATCTTTTTCTTTGTCTACATCCTCGATTAAGTGAGTTTTTTTTTAACATAAAATAAATTGAAATGAAAAATTATTACTTTTAGTATGTGCTGCAGTTATGAGTCTTTCAGCTTCAGCGCAGGCAGGCGATAAGGCAGTAGGTGCACAGCTCGTATTTGGTTCTGAGACAAACAGCATCGGTGTTGGTGTTAAGGGTCAGTACTACTTTACAGACCAGATTAGAGGTGAGGGTTCTTTTGACTACTTCCTCAAGAATAAGGGTATCTCAATGTGGGATATCAATGCAAACGTTCATTACCTCTTTGATGTAGCTAACAAGGTTAAGGTATATCCACTCGCAGGTCTTGGTTACACGAACTGGTCATACAAGTATGTGTATGCTGGTCATCCTGTAATTGAGGGTTCAGATGGTCGTCTCGCTATTAACCTCGGTGGTGGTGCTGAGTATGAGCTTACTAAGGACTTGAGCGTAAACGCTGAGTTGAAGTATCAGATTGTTAGCAACAACTACAGCCAGTTGGTACTTGGTGTAGGTGTAGCTTACAAGTTCTAAATATAAGGTAGGTCCTAAAAGTCTACGTCAGTCATCAGCTGTTTAGTTGAGTTTGATAGATAGATTTTGGGACTTATCTGTATAAAATAAATCGGTTCGTTAGAAAAAGTTCTTGGTACTTTCTAATGAACCGATTTTCGTTTATATCCATTCCTTAATAGAATTAAGGCTTATAAAAGAAAGAGCCGGATAATTGATTACCAATTATCTGGCTCTTGTTTTAGTGCGCCTAACAGGACTCGAACCTGCACAACATAAGTCACTAGATCCTAAGTCTAGCGCGTCTACCAATTCCGCCACAGGCGCATAACGACTGCAAAGATACGCAATGTTTTGGATATAGCCAAATGTTTGGGAAATTCTTTTCTTTTATATACCTTTTCTACCTATATGAATTATGTTGATAAAAAGTCTTGTAATATTTGGTTATGGGTGGAATTAAATATATATCTTTGCAAAGAAGGTTTGGTTGCTAAATAAAATATCTTCTTGAGTTCTAATGTTATCACGATATCATTCGAGAATGAAAGGGCTGGTTTTACGAATAGCCGACTATTATGTTAACAAAATTATTTCTTTAACTAACTAACGATTGACAATGAGAAAGACGTTATTAACAGTTTTATGTATGGGAGCTTTGTATGCGTCAGCTTCTGTATTTTACAATGGTGCTGGTGAGACCAGTGTAGTGATGAATCAGAAAACGGTGTCCGTTAAGGGCACTCCTACTAAGAAGGCTTTGAGTAAGGATGAGCGTACAGCTATTTCACTCATTACGTCTATGTATAATACAAAGGGCTTTGACAATAGTGCATATCTAAAGAGTCATTGCACGAAGAAGTTGTTGAAGTTGTTGAAGGCTACGTATGATTATGAATATGATCCACAACCAGATGCTTATGCAGGGTGGTTGTTCCGTTCTGGTGCTCAAGACGGACCGTCTAATGCTCATAAGGTTCTTCGTGTTGTGAGCCTTGGTAACAACTGGTATCAGTATACTTTCTTGGATATGGGCTTAAAATGTACCAATAAGGTAAAGGTTATCAAGGTTGGTAACAAACTGTTGTTTGACGAGATAAAGCAAGGTAAAATATAGTTTTAAAACTTCTCCTTATACCTCCCAGTCCCTCCTTTTAGAGGGATTGGGGCTTGGGAAAGGTCTTTATCATCTTCCTTGCAAACTCAATAATAGAATCCTTGCCTCGTGAGAAGTCTTCAGAAGTAAGGGAAACTTTATAATCTGGGTCAATACCGAACTCCGTCATTTGTTTGTCACGGTCGTACATTGGGCAAGCAGAGAAGCGGACTGACCATCCATTAGGTAGCTCGGAAGAGAAGGGCATACCAGCTCCACCACCTGTACGGTCGCCTACTACAATAACATTTGGGCAGCACTTCATATATTTAACAAACTCATTTGCTGCCGAGAAGACGCTGCGATTGGTTAGTACGATAACTGGTTTCTGCCATCGGATACCCTTTCCAGGCTTGAGATATTCTGGTTGTAACGCAGAGAAGTCGTTATGACCTTTCCCCGTTTTATGCTGTATGTAGCCAACGAGTAGTTCCTTGTTTGTGAAGCGTGCAGCAAATGCTTCGGCATTTGTTAGATTACCACCTCCGTTGTTGCGCACGTCAATAATCAATCCGTTACAAGGTTGAAGGTGAATGAATATATCGTCAAGATTACCAGTACCAATCGCATTTTGGAAGGTTTCACAGCGTACATAGCCGATGTTATCATCAAGGACTGTATAGTCTAAGCCGCTTGCAATGAGGTAATCAGTCTTAAGATAAAGACGTTGAAGCGAATCAGAGTAGTTTTTTGGATAGTCTTCATGCCACGACCAATAGCGACCTACGTTGAAAGAGGTATATAAATTGACGTGTCCGTCTTTTAGTTCTGAGAGCATATTTGCCATTACTTCGAACTGTTGCTTGGCTGTCATAGCGTTGTCAAACTGGCGTGCATAACGGCTGTGTACCTCCTGCCAGTCTATCCCTTTCTGTGAGAAGAAACAGTAATGCTCATCGATAATCCGCCACAAAGCTTCAAAGTTGCCTTGAGGACTATCTGATAGCTGGTCGTTGGTAACGCAGCTTGTCACAGAACCGAGTAGAGTCAGTGCAGGAATCAGTAAGTATAGGAAGGAGTGATATAGCTTTCTCATGGGATGAATTTATTGATAGAAAACTTACGAACAATACCTAATACAAGGAGATTACTCCATACATGTTGGCGCAGTTGGTTAATCTTTGCCTGCTGATAATCGCCAAGATAACCAATACGGAGCGTTGTATGACGAACCGTAAAGTCAAGGGTTAGCAACTGGCGGAGCGATGGGGCAGATGCAGGAGTTGTGACAACAAGATTATGATCATAGTTGTCACGAGTGAAAATCTCGTAATAACTCTGTCCGTAATTGGGTGAGAATGTCAGTCCAAGAAGCGGTACTTGCACTTCATATCGCAGTTGGAAAGGAAGATTCCGAAGACGGAAACGGTAGGCAGCAACAGCATTCGGAGCGATATTCACTTGTCCGTAAGCCTGTGCAGGATTGTTAGAATTACGCATATTGTAGAGGAAACCGAGCCGTGTGTCAACTCCTCCACCAGCCTTTAAGTGTAGTTCTCCTTCTCCAATGTTCCATTGTCCTAAGGCATATTGCCAGTTGTATTGGAAGTTATAGAAGCCACCCAACTCGTTGTTATTCTCCCTTCGATTACGTACTGATAGTATTTGTGCCTGATGTACGAGTTCTCTTGATAGCTTGGTTCCGTTCTCACGCACAGAATGAGAGATATAACGAAGTTCTGTTCCTGTATATTCTTCGGGTGAGAGGTAGGTGTCGAGAGTGTTTACAGCACCTATTCCCAACATCTGTGTATTGGTGATAACCTTGTTACTACGCAGTGTGTCCTGTGCAAGTGTAGGTGATGATAAAGCGAAAAGAATTATTGCTGAAAGGGAGAAACAGCGAAATAAAGACTTTTTTAGGTTCATAGGCGTAATTGAAAAGTGTCAATAAAAGTGTAAGTCAAATAGATATTGCTGTCAAACTTTAGGTGATAAGTTGGGCAAGCGTTTATAAATAGTTCTTTGAATGGGGGACATACGGTGTGTATGCCCCCTTTTTCAATTCATTGTTTATCGTATTATTTATTCATTGTCGAAGAGGTTTAGCTGACCAGTAATCTCATCGATGACCTGCTGTTGAGATTTACCTGCATCTGGATCGAGGTTCTCTTCCTTTTCAGTAGCTGCAGAATTCTCTTCTTGTGCATCATCTTCATTGCTCTCGTCATCAGTTTTCTCCTCCTCAGGGAAGCGTGTTGGCTCCAGCTCTTCAATCTTGTCAACTGTCCAAGTTGTCAATCGTTTACCCTTTGCCTTGAATCCCTTCACACCAACAAACTGCTCTGCATCAACCTCCTCAGTGCCACGTGCCGCATCAGCACCACCATAAGTAATCTGTATGCGAGGGAAGGCAACATCAGTCAGCAGTACCATCTGCGAATCAGGATTATCACCAATAAAGTTCTGATGGCGCTTACTTGCTTCCATCTGGAATCGCTTCAAGTAAGGATAACCCTGATTGTCGGCATCGAAGATAACAGCTGTCCAAGGCTTATCAGCGTCAAACTTCTCTATGCGGAGAATGTTATCTTCGTAGTGGTTGGATGCGTCAAAGTTGGTAATATAGAACTCTCCGTTCTTCAGTATCACAAGGATGCTGTCTTGATCAGAGAACTCTCCAAGGTAACGACCATGGTCTTCGTAGTTGATACGGTTGACATCTGGGTCGAACCACACCTTTCGTCCACCCAATGTAGAGTGTCCGTGGCTCTTGAGTGAGATACGATGAATACTCTCTTTGGTCAGCAGATTACCCTTGCAGCACGCCCCTTAATGAGAATACTTGCAAAGTCACGCTCCATGAAGATGTTTTGCTTCTTCTTATCTGGGTTCGGATCGAGTGTAATCTTTATCAACTCCGCCTCACCATTAGGGTTAGCGGTGAAGTAGTTAATCTTTGAACCAGGTGTACCGAGGGTTACGTCGTATTCCTTATCACGTGTGATAGAAGTCACGTTGAAGCGTTTGATATAGTAAGGTCCCGTCTTTCCGTCACGATAAACGACGTTATAAATCGTACGCTTATCGTTCTTCTTAAACACTTGTACGTGAAGAACTCCCTTACCAACAAACACCTTGTCGGCAATTCGGATAACCTTATACTTACCATCACGGTAGAAGATAATCACATCATCAAGGTCAGAGCAGTTCTGAACGAACTCTGCCTTCTTAAGACCTGTACCAATGAAACCTTCCTGACGGTCGATATATAACTTCTCGTTGGCATCAACCACCTTAGCAGCAACAATCGTATCGAAGCTCTTAATTTCTGTACGACGTGGATGGTCGCTTCCGTATTTCTCTTTCAGGTGTGTGAACCACTCGATAGTGACGCGAATCATCTCGCTAAGGTCCTTGTCAATCTCGGCAATCTCTGCCTTAATCTTCTGAATCAGTTCGTCAGCCTTATCCTTATTGAACTTCAGAATACGTTGCATCTTGATTTCCAAAAGGCGGATGATGTCGTCACGTGTCACCTCACGAATAAACGTCTTCTTATATGGTTCAAGTTTTGAGTCGACGAAGCTTACAACTTCGTCAATATCTTTTGCTGTTTCGAACTTACGCTCCTTATAGATACGGTCCTCGATGAAGATACGTTCTAAAGAGTTGTAGAACAACTGTTCCTCTAATTCATGCTTGCGAATCTCTAACTCTAACTTTAATAAAGCCTTTGTATGTTCGGCAGAATTGCGCAATACATCTGATATAGTCAAGAACTCTGGTTTGTTGTCTCGGATGACACAGCAGTTCGGCGAAATGTTTATCTCGCAATCAGTGAAAGCATAGAGGGCATCAATAGTCTTGTCACTTGACGTACCTGGGGTAAGATGAAGTTGAATCTCCACTTCCGAAGCAGTCATATCCTCTACTCTGCGAATCTTTAGTTTGCCTTTCTCAACAGCCTTCGTAATGGACTCTTGAAGCGTGTTAGCGGTCTTTGTAAAAGGAACCTCACGGATGACGAGGGTTTTATTATCGAGCTTCTCTACCTTTGCGCGCACCTTCAGAACGCCACCACGTTGACCATCATTATACTTTGAGGCATCAATGCTACCGCCTGTTGGGAAGTCTGGATAGAGGTGGAGTTCCTCGCCACGCAGATAGTTGATAGCTGCATCACAGATGTCGTTGAGGTTATGTGGAAGAATCTTGGATGACAAGCCAACCGCAATGCCCTCAGCACCCTGTGCTAAAAGCAATGGGAACTTTACAGGAAGCGTAATCGGCTCTTTGTTTCTGCCGTCGTAAGAAAGTTGCCATTCTGTTGTCTTCGGATTGAAAACAGTCTCTAAGGCAAACTTTGATAGGCGTGCCTCAATGTATCGTGGCGCAGCAGCACGGTCGCCAGTGAGGATATTTCCCCAGTTACCCTGCATGTCGATGAGTAGGTCTTTCTGTCCTAACTGCACCAAGGCATCACCAATAGAGGCATCACCATGTGGGTGGAACTGCATCGTATGACCTACGATGTTTGCCACCTTATTGTATCGTCCATCATCCATTCTTTTCATAGAATGGAGAATACGGCGTTGTACGGGCTTCAAACCGTCCTCAATATGAGGTACGGCACGTTCCAAGATTACGTAGCTGGCGTAATCTAAGAACCAGTTTTTGTACATGCCAGAGAGATGATGCACGGCAGAGGCATCAAACCTATCGGCAGGTTTATAATCAGAATGGGAATCCTGTCCCTGAGTATCTTCCTCAGGGGTAAGTCCGTCCAAGTCTTTTATTTCGTCATCCATATAGTTCTTGTTTTATCACGTAAAGAAGCAAGCTTCATAAGACTGCAAATGTACGAAAAAAAATGTAAATAGGCAAATTATAGTTTGTTCAAGTGTAGGATTTGGCTTTCTGTTTGCGGCCTACTTTTGTTTTACTTGTCCCATAGCCTTTTTCAGGTTAAATTGGTTGTTATCATTTGGAAAGATAAGTACTTTCAATGATTGGAGTCAGCCTCCGCACCATTGGTGCTGGGCATCAACACGAGTGGTGCGGAGGCTTAACACCATTCGTGTTGAGCATCGATAAATCTGTTGAAAGGTAAGGTAAGTTCGTGGTTATCAGCATAATAATATATAGTAAGGCATCGTTTACGAGATAGCATAACTTCAAGTAAATCAAAAGTCAGGCTTGTGAATAATCGATTTAGGATAAAGTTTCGTGGTAAACCTATCCTTATTCGGCTAAAAAAGCGTAACTTTGCGGTAAAAATTAAGGTATAAATAGATTATTATGGCACAAGAGGATGTTTTCAAGAAGATTGTGAGCCACTGTAAAGAGTATGGTTTTGTCTTCCCAAGTAGTGATATTTATGATGGTTTGGCAGCTGTTTATGACTACGGTCAGAATGGTGTTGAGCTGAAAAACAATATCAAGCAGTACTGGTGGCAGTCAATGGTATTGCTGCACAATAATATTGTTGGTATCGATGCCTCTATCTTTATGCACCCAACAGTATGGAAAGCGAGCGGTCACGTTGATGCTTTCAACGACCCATTGATTGATAACCGTGATTCAAAGAAGCGTTATCGTGCTGATAACCTTATTGAGGATCAGATTGGTAAATACGAGGAGAAGATTGAGAAGGAAGTAGCTAAGGCTGCCAAGAAGTTTGGTGACGCTTTCGATGAGGCTAAGTTCCGTGAGACCAACCCACGTGTTCTTGAGAATCAGAAGAAGCGTGACGACCTTCATGCACGCTATACTGAGGCTATGCAAGGACCAGACTTGGAGGCTTTGAAGCAGATTATTCTTGACGAGGGCATCGTTGACCCAATCAGCGGTACGACTAACTGGACCGATGTTCGTCAGTTCAACCTTATGTTCTCAACAGAGATGGGTGCTTCTGCTGAGGCTGCAAGTAAGATTTATCTCCGCCCAGAGACAGCACAGGGTATCTTCGTAAACTTCCTCAATGTTCAGAAGACAGGTCGTATGAAGTTGCCATTCGGTATCTGTCAGATTGGTAAGGCCTTCCGTAATGAGATTGTTGCACGTCAGTTTGTGTTCCGTATGCGTGAGTTCGAACAGATGGAAATGCAGTTCTTCTGCCAGCCAGGAACCGAGATGAAGTGGTTTGAGTACTGGAAGAAGCATCGTTTGGCATGGCACGAGGGTCTTGGTATGGGTGATGATAACTATCGTTTCCATGATCATGAGAAGTTGGCTCACTATGCTAATGCGGCAACCGATATTGAGTTCCACATGCCATTTGGCTTCAAGGAGGTTGAGGGTATTCACTCACGTACTAACTTCGACCTTTCTCAGCATGAGAAGTTCTCAGGCCGTCAGGTGAAGTACTTTGATCCAGAGCGTAATGAGAACTATACTCCATACGTCGTAGAAACATCTATTGGCGTTGACCGTATGTTCCTTTCTGTTATGTGTCACAGCTATACAGAGGAGGCACTGGAGAATGGTTCAAGCCGTGTTGTTTTGAAGTTGCCAGAGCCATTGGCACCTGTTAAGTGTGCAGTTCTTCCTTTGGTTAACAAAGATGGTCTGCCAGAGAAGGCACAGGAGATTGTAAACAGTCTGAAGTTCCATTTCAATACACACATGGAGGCTAAGGATTCTATCGGTAAGCGTTACCGTCGTCAGGATGCTATCGGTACTCCATTCTGTGTGACTGTTGATGGTGATACTTTGACAGACAACACAGTTACATTGCGTTATCGTGACTCAATGAAGCAGGAGCGTGTACCAGTTGAGAAACTGCGTGAGATCATTGAAGACCGCGTATCTATCACTGCTCTGCTGAAGAAGATTGATATTGACTAATTAAAAGAAGGATAGCAGAGTAGGCTTTTTAGAATCTAATAGGGTATCAAGGTTCTCTATCATTTCTAATAATCCCACTCCGCTATCTCTTTCTGATTTAAATAAAAGACTATGACAAAGAATATAAAGACGCTTATTCGCCGTGCTGCAGGTGTCTTCTGCTTGGGCGGAATGATGCTTTCAGCAGGCCTCTTTACCTCATGTACAGAGAAAGATAATACAGTAGAGGAGTTTGCTGATTGGCAGTCGAAGAACGAAACTTATTGGAATAAGCTTTATACTGCAACTCAGCAGAAAATTAAGAGTGGTGATACTTCATGGAAGATAATCCTTAATTATACTTTCCAAAACCAAAAACAGACCTCTGGTTCTGCACTGACTTATAGTCCAGAGGATTATATTATTGCACATGTTGAGCAGGCTGGAACTGGTACAACAAGTCCGTTGTATTCTGATTCTGTGTCTATGCATTATATGGGTCGCTTGATTCCATCTACGACTTATACATCGGGACTTATCTTTGATAAGTCATGGTCAAACGAAACTTTCAATGCAACAACATCACGCCCAGCGCATAGTTACCTCGGTCTTACCTATAATTCAGAGGGTAAGGCGGTAAGTCTTGTAGATGGATTTACAACAGCTTTGATGTCAATGCATCGTGGTGACCATTGGACAGTATATATTCCTCATCAGTTGGGTTATGGTACGAGTGCTTCGGGTACGGTACCAGCTTACTCAACTCTTATCTTTGATTTTCGACTGGTTGATTTCTCTCATCCAGGTACGAAGTTGAAGGATTCATAATTAAGGTATATCGTCATAGCCTTTTGAAAGGTCGGATTGACCTTTAGTCTTATATGTAGGGACACAAGTTCCCGTGTGTTCGACTCAATAATAGCAGTGAACAGACGGGAGTAAGGTCCCTATTTTGCTTTTAATATTTGGGATATTCTTTGTTAGGATTTTTGGCTTATCGATCCTTTTATGGTCTCATTATTTATTATTTAGGTTTTCATTATTTATATATTATAGTTCCCCGTGCGTATATCTTTTAGTAAATCAGTTGCCGAAAGTCTTCTTGCCAAGATTCGTAGTGGTGAGGCGATGAGCAGGAATGAGAAGTTTAATCTTATTATCCAACTCAGCGTCCCATCTATTTTAGCGCAGGTAACGACGGTTTTGATGTTTTATATTGATGCGGGAATGGTGGGGTCGTTGGGAACTGAGCCATCAGCTGCTATCGGACTTGTTGAACCAGCAACATGGCTCTTCTTCTCTTTAGTGAGTGCAGTGACAATGGGTTTTTCTGTTCAGGTTGCTCACTTTATTGGTGCAAACGACTTTCCAAAGGCGCGTGCAGTCATGCGTCATGGTTATATTTTCGGACTATGCTTTGCGTTGTTTTTATTGCTGATAACTTTTCTTATCGGTTATAACCTTCCTGTATGGTTGGGTGGCGGTGCTGACATCCAACATGATGCAACTGTTTATTTCCTTATCTTCTCTCTCATAATTCCTTTCCACCTAATCGAGTATATGTCAGCAGCGATACTGAAGGTGTCAGGTGATATGCGTCGTCCAAGTTTTATGGCGATATTAATGTGTGTGCTGGATGTAATTTTCAACTATTTCTTTATCTTCCCAACGCGAACTATTTCTCTCTTTGGTATGGAGATGACGATGCCGAGTTTGGGTGAAGGTGTGGCTGGTGCAGCACTTGGAAGTCTTTTATCTTTTGTCTGTGTGGCACTTCCTTTGGCTTATTATGCAATCTTTCGTAGTCCTATATTGGCTTGGAAGCAGGATGTTGAGCGTTTTGTGTGGCGTTGGCAATATATATGGAATGCGATGAAGATAGGTGCACCGATGGCGTTACAATATCTTCTGATGAATGGTGCACAATTGGTTTCTACAATGATTGTAGCCCCTTTGGGTAACATCGCTATTGCAGCGCATTCGTTTGCTATTACCGCAGAGAGTCTTTGTTATATGCCAGGATATGGTATTAGCGAGGCTGCTACTACGTTAGTAGGGCAGAGTGTAGGTGCAGATAGGCGTGACCTTCATCGTAGTTTTGCATGGATGACGATTTTGCTTGGTATGGTTGTTATGGCGTTTATGGGTGTCGTAATGTATATCTTTGCTCCTGAGATGATTGGTTTGCTGTCTCCAGTGGCAGAAATTCAGGTTTTGGGAACCTCTGTTCTTCGTATTGAAGCCTTTGCTGAACCATTTTTCGCTACTGCTATTGTTGCTTATAGTGTCTGCATAGGCGCAGGCGATACGCTAAAGCCTTCATTGATAAACTTGGGTAGTATGTGGCTTATCCGTTTAACGTTAGCTTACGTACTTGCATCACAATACGGTCTTCAAGGTGTGTGGTTTGCAATGGCAGTTGAACTTTCACTTCGTGGAATGATGTTTATCTTATATCTCTTTAGGCGTCTTCGGAATGCATAACTATTAAGGAGTGAAGTGTATAGTAGGGAGATGGAGCTTCTTATGTACATTTGTTTTTGCTGTAAAGACAAAGGATAGCAATTTCCCTTCTTATGTACATAAATCACTCTTATTATGACTGTAATTTTCTTTTGAATATAAATATTATGACAGTTTATTTCCGATTAAATAATGACACTCACTGAAAACTTACGGATTTCATGCTTGAATCGCATAGAAAATGATGTAGATAGTATGTCGATAGCTCATATATATAATAAGGTGGAAATAATACTCCTATAAATTTCCATCTACAAAAGGCAAAAAAATGGTATAATTCTTTTATTCTTTAAAGGGTATATTTTGTAGTAAATGTTAAAATGAAATTTTACCTCTTTTGGGATGTTTTATTGCTCAAAATAGTTAAAAAGATGTTGAAAAACCACTTTTTTGCCTAAAAATTAGATTTTTTTCTATGAAATTATGTAGTCTATTCAAAAAAAGTGCTATCTTTGCACACCGAATATAATTAAGTCGCTAAAATTAACAGAATTAATATTAAGCATTTATGAAAAAGTTTTTGATTGCACTTTCGATGCTCGCTATGGGTATCACAAGTACACAAGCTCAGGTAGCTTACGAGAAGGCTAAGGCATTTGACAACGTTTACCTCGGTGTAGAGGGTGGTGTTATGGCTCCTCTTGATCTCAGTCGTGTAACTCCTCTTAACGCTGCAGCTGGTCTTAAGCTCGGTAAGCAGTTCAGCCCAGTTTATGGTGCTAACCTCGAGGGTCTTGCATTCTTCGGTGACAACCGTTGGCAGACTGGTTCTTTAGGTTTCTCTCATAGCCACACAATCGTTCGTGCTATTAACCTCGGTTTGAATGGTACTGTAAACTTCACAAACCTTTTCTGCGAGTACAACCCAGATCGTCGTTTCGAGGTAGGTGCTGAGGCAGGTATCGGTTACTGGATTACTTATGGTGACAAGCACATCATTCAGAACACTAACACTGGTGATGATACAGAGTTGACTGCTAAGACTGGTCTTACTTTCGCTTACAACCTTGGTGAGAAGAGAGCATGGCAGCTTTATGTTGAGCCAGCTGTTCTCTGGAACCTTACACATGGTCCTGGCGATGCTGTTCAGATGGGTAAGCACGCAGCTCAGCTCGGTCTCTTCGTAGGTCTTAACTACAAGTTCAAGACTTCTAACGGTACTCACAACTTCAAGGTTTGGAACGTTGGTGAGTTGAACGATGAGATTAACTCTCTCCGTGATCAGCTTAACGCTAAGCCAAAGGAGGTTGTTAAGGAGGTTGAGGTTGTTAAGGAAGTTATTAAGGAGGTTCCTGCACAGACAACTCAGACTCTCTGCATTGATAACTTGGTATTTGTAACATTCGCTCAGGGTAAGTACTTCCTCACAAACGAGGCTAAGAAGGCTCTTGATGATGTTAAGGCAGGCCGTCACGTACAGATCGTAGGTACAGCTTCTCCAGAGGGTCCAAAGGCACTCAACGATCGCCTCTCTCAGAACCGTGCAGACGTTGTTGCTAAGTATCTCCAGAGCCGTGGTGTCATCGTTGATGAAGCTAAGGGTCAGGGTGTACAGGGCGTAACTTCTAACCGTTTGGCTGTTGTTTACGTTAAGTAATTAAGCTACCAATTAGCTAACCTTAATAAGGTTGGTTGACTGAAATAACAAACAGGGATGAATCTTTAAGGTTCGTCCCTGTTTTTTTATACTATTATAAGTTTGTTCTTATTTGTTGAATAATGTTTATCTTGTATATTAATTAATTCGTTGACTTGTCAACTTCAAACCTGTTAGCTTATGCTATATGCTTGTCTATATCAAGAAAGAATTATAGTATAGTCTAATTTCTTGACTCTTTTGCTAATTAGACCTTAAATAATAGAATACCTCTCTGTTTTATTTTGCCCTTTAATCTATTTAGCGTACCTTTGCATTGTTTTCATGTTATTCGATAATGTCAAAGGAAAATAGATTCGACCTTTTAAATAAAATACAGTCACCTGCAGATTTGCGCAAGTTGTCTTTGGATGAATTGCCAAAGTTATGCCAGCAGTTGCGGGAGGATATCATTGAAGAGGTTGCCGTTAATCCAGGTCATCTTGGCTCAAGCTTAGGTGCGACAGAGATAACGGTGGCATGTCACTATGTGTTTAATACTCCAGAAGACCGTATCGTATGGGATGTCGGTCATCAAGCGTATGGTCATAAGATTTTAACGGGTCGCCGTGAGAACTTCTGTAATAACCGTAAATTAAACGGTTTGATGCCATTCCCTTCCCCTTTCGAGAGTGAGTATGATACGTTTACTTGTGGTCATGCCTCTAACTCTATCTCGGCTGCCTTGGGCATGGCTGTTGCTTCTAATCTCATGAAGCAGCAACGTCATGTCGTTGCTATTATTGGCGATGGAGCCATGAGTGGTGGTTTGGCTTTCGAGGGTCTGAACAATGTTTCTAGCCAACCTAATGACTTGCTTATCATTCTTAATGATAATGACATGTCTATTGATAGGGCAGTGGGTGGTATGGAACAGTACTTGTTGAAGTTGGATACCAATGAAACATACAATCGTTTACGCTTCAAGGCTTCACAATGGTTGCATGAAAAAGGTCTGCTAAATGATGAGCGTCGTAAGGGGTTATTGCGTTTAAATAATGCTCTTAAGTCAGCTTTAGCACATCAGCAGAATATGTTCGAAGGTATGAATATTCGTTACTTCGGACCATTTGATGGTAATAATGTTGGTGAATTGGTTCGTATCCTTCGACAGTTAAAGGATATGAAGGGACCAAAGTTACTTCATTTACATACCAAGAAGGGTAAGGGGTATGAACCAGCTGAGAAGAGTGCTACGGTATGGCATGCTCCTGGTAAGTTTGATCCAGAGACAGGTAAGCGTATAGTGCAAGATTGCAGCAATGAACCACCTAAGTTTCAAGATGTATTTGGAAAGACATTGTTAGAGCTTGCAAAGAAAAATCTTCGTATTGTAGGTGTCACACCAGCTATGCCAACGGGTTGTTCTATGAATATAATGATGGATGCTATGCCTGAGCGTTCCTTTGATGTTGGTATTGCTGAAGCACATGCAGTCACCTTCTCAGCTGGTATGGCAAAGGATGGTTTGCAACCGTTCTGTAATATTTATAGCGCCTTCTCCCAGCGTGCATACGATAGCATTATTCATGATACTGCTATACTCAACCTTCCAGTAGTTCTTTGTTTAGACCGTGCTGGCTTGGTGGGTGAAGACGGTGCAACACATCATGGTGCTTTCGATATGGCTTTCTTGCGCCCAATTCCTAATCTTACGATAGCTTCTCCGATGGACGAACGTGAACTTCGAAGATTGATGTTTACAGCACAGTTGCCTGATAAGGGTACCTTTGTGATTCGTTATCCACGTGGGAATGGTGTTTTAACTGATTGGGAATGTCCATTGAAAGAGGTAGAAGTGGGAACGGGACGTCGTCTTCATGATGGTTGGGATGTAGCTGTATTGAGTATCGGACCTATTGGTAATGATGTTGAAAAGGCTATAAAACTGATAGAGAGTGCTGAATCTCCAAATACAGAAGGTCATTGTCCATCAATCGCACACTATGATATGCGTTTCTTGAAACCATTAGACGATAAACTTCTTGAAGAGGTTGCAAGTCGTTTCTCACGCATCATAACGATAGAAGATGGTGTACGTAATGGTGGATTAGGTTCTGCTGTAACAGAGTGGATGAGCGATCATGGTTATACACCACAAATTACTCGTATGGGTATGCCTGACCATTTTGTAGAGCAGGGAACGGTACAGCAGTTGCGTGAAATCTGTGGAATAGATATTGAGAGTATCAAGAAAGAGCTAACTAAGGCTAATTGATATTTTATCACTTATCACTCATCATCATTTAAACGAAAAAGAAGAAGAAATGAAAATAATTATAGCAGGCGCATACGCCATAGGAACCTATTTGGCGAAATTGCTTTCTCGTAATATGCAAGATATCGTACTCATGGATGAGAATCCAGAGAATCTGGAGAAAATCAGTAGTGAGTATGACTTGCTGACCATGGAATGTTCACCGACAAATATAAAGGGACTGAAAGAAGCAGGTGTGGAACATACCGACCTCTTTATTGCTGTTACTCCAAGTGAATCAGCTAATATCGCATCTTGTGTTATGGCACATCAGTTGGGTGCGAAGAAGACTGTTGCACGTGTGGACAATCCTGAGTATGTTGAAGAACATAATAAGGAATTATTCCGTCAGATGGGTATTAGTGATATTATTTATCCAGAAATACTTGCAGCAAAAGATATCATCAATGGTTTGAAGATGTCATGGGTACGCCAACGTTGGGATGTGCATGATGGTGCATTGGTGATGTTGGGTATTAAACTGCGTGAGACGTGTGAGATACTCGACCGACCTTTGAAGGATATCTGTGGACCAGATGATCCTTATCACGTCGTTGCTATCAAGCGCAATGATGAGACAATTATCCCTGGTGGTAATGATACCTTGCAGTTATATGACTTGGCTTATTTTATGACCACAAAGCAGTATATTCCGTATATTCGTAAGATTGTTGGTAAGGAACATTATGTCGATGTACAGAATGTAATCTTTATGGGTGGTGGTAAGACTGCAGCACGTGCTGTAAAGATGCTGCCAGAATATATGAATGCGAAGATTATTGAACAGAAGCCTACTCGTTGCGAGATTCTTAATGATATCTTCAGTGAAGACAGACTGGTTATCAATGGCGATGGTCGTGATATTGGTTTGTTGCAGGAGGAGGGAATCCGTCATACACAAGCTTTCGTGGCATTGACTTCAAATGCAGAAACGAATATTCTTGCCTGTCTTACGGCTAAACGACTTGGTGTTCGCAAAACTGTGGCATCGGTAGAGAACTTTGATTACGTGAATACAGCTGATGGTCTTGACATTGGTACGATTATCAATAAGAAAGCACTTGCAGCCAGTCATATCTATCAGATGATGCTTGATGCAAATGTAGCAAATGTGAAGTTCCTTATGTCTATCAATGCTGATGTGGCAGAGTTTGTGCCAAGCCCTGAGTCAAAAATCACTCGAAAGGCGGTAAGAGATTTAAATCTTCCGAAGGGAGTAACGATTGGTGGACTCGTAAGAAGCGGAGAGGGAATGCTTGTATCTGGTAATACACAGATTGAAGCAGGCGACTCTGTTGTGGTGTTCTGTTATAATGCTGATATGAAAAAGGTGGAAAAATTATTTATTTAACCATGCTTAATCTAAAACTTATTTCCAAGATTCTTGGCTCTCTGTTATGGATAGAGGGTGTACTGATGCTTCTTTGTCTACTGGTGTCATTGCTATATTATGGTGTTGACATCCTGCCATTCGTGTGGAGTATTCTCATAACGGTAGGTGCTGGTATTGTTTTCCGATTGTTAGGCCGTCATGCAGACAACCTCTTAGGACGTCGTGATGCCTATTTCGTAGTAACGATATCTTGGATACTCTTTACGCTCTTTGGTACACTTCCGTTTATGCTTAGTGGCTATATCGGGAGTTTCACAGATGCATTCTTTGAGGCTATGTCAGGTTTTACAACGACTGGTGCAACGATTATAGACTATCCTGAATATCTACCAAAGGGACTCCTTTTTTGGCGTTCGTTGACACAGTGGATTGGTGGATTGGGTATTGTATTCTTTACCATAGCCATCCTTCCTTCTATGGTGGGCGGTTCGGTAAAGGTGTTTGCTGCCGAAGCAACTGGTCCTATTAAAAGTAAACTACACCCACGACTGAGCACAAGTGCCAAGTGGATTTGGGTTGTTTATGTGGTTCTGACAATCGCTTGTATCTTCTCTTATAAGCTATGTGGTATGGGATGGTTTGATGCTTTCAACTATTCTATGACCAGTACGGCAACGGGTGGATTCTCAACGGAGAGCGGTTCTATAACAACCTTCCATTCTCCTGCAGAAGAATATGTCTGTGCATTGTTCTGCTTCCTTTCTGGTGTCAACTTCACATTGCTGTATGCCTCAGTTGTAGGATTGGATATCAAGAAGTTATTAAAGAATAGTGAGTTCCGTTTCTATACGATTATGGTACTCTCATTTGCAATCTTTATTGCCTTTGAACTTGTTTATCGTAACCATTATGATATAGAACGTGCTTTCCGTTGTGCCCTCTTTCAGGTGATATCCTTTATAACAACGACAGGACTATTCAGTGACGATGCAGCCAAGTGGCCTCATGTAACCTGGGTTGTCTTAGCTGCGTGTATGTTCTTCGGTGGCTGTTCTGGTTCTACCAGTGGTGGTGTCAAGAGTATTCGTGGAGTGATGTTGTTAAAGGTAGTACGTAATGAGTTTCGCCAAATTCTGCATCCTAATGCAGTCTTACCAATGAAGATAGATGGTGTGAATATCCCGCAGGCAAAACGTGTCACGCTTTTGGGCTTTATCGGTCTTTATCTTATTTTGACACTCTTCTGTGCCTTTACGATGATTGCCTTTGGTATTGATAACACAAATGCTATTACGATTACATTGAGTTGTTTGGGTAATGTCGGTCCGACTTTGGGTATGGAGATTGGTCCTACAATGTCATGGGCACAGTTGCCAGACTTTGCAAAGTGGATTTGTTCCTTCCTTATGCTCGTCGGTCGTTTGGAGCTTTTTACGGTCTTAGTACTCTTTTCCCCAGCTTTCTGGAAGGAAAACTAAGGTAGGCAAAAGCCTGAGTTTGGGTTATAGTTCTATCTACATTGATACCTTCTAAAGGCTTTTAGCATTCCTTTATTTCCAACGTTGGTGAATTATTTTCATGAAAAGAAATATTTATTTTCACGAAAGAAAATATTTCTTTTCATGAAGAAAAATGTTTATTATCGTGAAAGTAAAGTGTTGATAGCTGAAAATACTTTCAATCTCCCCTAACTTCTCTTTTAGTTATATA
>CAKMOD010000123.1 GCA_927910885.1 uncultured Prevotella sp.
GTCTTTTTCAAAGCCAAAAGATGATGTTTTAATTTTGAAGGTGTGAAAGATTTTTTACAATCACACATAGATAAAGAAGACAGAAAGCATAAAAACAAAGGTTCTGTGTCATCAATAACCTTTAGGTTTCTGTGTGTCCTATGGACTCTGTTTATCTGTGCTATCTGTGAGAAGATAAAGAAACAGCGACCATATTATTTCCTCCCCTATCGCATCAAGAGCGATAGGGATAAGCCATTATTTTTCTCGTTTAGAACCAGAAACCGGCATCGCTGTGCTTGCTATCTCCGTGGAAATTCCACCAGAAGTCGAGGACAGCTGTCTTGATGTCGGTTATTTCAAAAGCATCCATAAGCGAGCGAATTGACGACAAGTTGCTCTCTGAATAATCCTTTGCATCGTTGCTTAACTTATCGAAATCAGTGTCGTAAATCTTTGAATCGAGTTCACGTTCATCGCTATCCATGTAGATATTCATCGGCACGACGATGGTTGGCAACCATGCTTCCTCCTTCAACTGGCGTTCGGTTGGCGCACAGAAAGAGCTTGCTTCGCCATTGGTCAACTTAGAGTTACGAGCACGCATCAGGCGAATTTCGAGGTTAAACTGCTTATGCGTACGCAAGAATTCGAAGTAACCTTTAAGGCCGATAGGATTGTTTTTACCAAAGAATTTAGCACCATCAAACTTGTTAGTCTTATTCCATGGGTCTGTATCACAGTAGACATACTTAAAGAAATCAGTAGAGTTAACGTCCGTTATCTCCTTTTTTCCGCCATAAGAAGGGCGAATATTATCTACCATAAAGAAGTGCTGATAGTGGCTGTCTTCGCCATTATTGACGATTTGAGAGGTAATTTCGTTGCCTGCCTTGTCGTAATAGTGGATGACAAAAGCCGACACATAATGTCCCTGACTGCTTCCCATAAGGTTCACGCTCTTACCATTCTGTGCATCAGCCACCCACTTTCCGTTCTCCAAAGTATAGGTAAGCTTGTAGTTACGTCCGATATACTTCAATTCTTTTGGTGTTGGGTTCTGATGAAAAGCCTTTGGTCCATGCAAGTGACCGTTATAGATTTCAATCACAGCCTTTGCAGGATTGATAAGTGAAGGGTCGGCAGTACTCTCCTCGGTTGACTGCCCATCAATCACGATAGGCAGTTTAACGTTGATATCCCAAAGTCCAGTGCTAAGCAACTTTCCAGCTGGATTGTAGAAAGGAGAGGCCTTTCCGTCGTCACCAAACTTACTTCCTGCAGCGTGGAGCAGGTCGATAGAGAGTGTAAACTCACGTCCAGGCTTCACGAACTTGATAAGACCTTGGAAGCCCATAGGGTTCGTGTCGCCAATGAAAGTGCCATTCAACTCGTCAATATAGCGGTAGTCGTAAGGCAGTTCTGCTTTGTTTGTAACACGCACAGAGCTCATCTGTCCTTCATACATCACCTGCTTAAACATTGAGAAGAAGTGCTGATGAATCTTGTCCTGACCAAGGTTATAGAACTGACTGTTCATCATTTCGCCCTTTGCATTATAATACTCCATCTTCAAAAGGTAAACGACAGAAGGATTGTCAACGCTATTCTTTACATTGAACGACTTCGTTGGACTTGTCACGTGCCATCCTTGACCAGCTGTTGTTTGCCATTCTATCACTTGTGCAGGGGCTGAAGCAGCCTTGAAGTTAGCCATTTTTGGCGTATTGTCGAAGGCAGAAGCATTGTTGAGAGTTCCCTCTTGGAGGGTGAAGACAGCACGAACAGGGTCTTCATGCAGTTTGTTTTCTTTCTCATTTTCAGGCTGTTCTGGATTACAAGCCACGAACAGCATGGTCATTACTGCACTAAAAGCAAGCACAAGACCATTTATAAATCTTTTTGTTTTCATTGTTTTTTATTTTTTAATTAGAAGTTCCATGTAATCATACAGCGCACGTCACGGCCCATATCATGGGCATAGTAGCGGCTGCGGTTGGTGTATTCCTTGTACTCACGATTAAAGATATTGTCGCCCATCAGTCCCACACGGAGTGACTGTCCCTCACGCATTGGCACCGAGAAGCTAACATCAAAGCCCATGAGATGATAGGCATCAGGACTCGTTGCGATGAGGTCTGTGGAGGGGTTGAAGCGTGTTTGCTTTGCCACAAAGCGATGAGTGAGTCCTATCTTAGGTGAGAAAGCCTTGAAGAAAGGCAGCGACCACGTCAGCGAATGGGTCAGACGGAAGCTCGGAATATAAGGGAGATAGGCATGAGAGGGCATCTCACGTGCCCAAATCATTGCCGTAACAAGATGATAGTCGAGCGACGATACGGGTCGAACGTGGGCATCTAAGTCGACACCTTGGAAGAAAGCACGTGTCTGTCTGTACTGGAATACAGGGTAAGCACCCGATACAACCGTGATATTCCGCCCTGTTGGCTGGTCGAAGATGTAGTTATTAATCCACTGAAGGTAGCCATCGAGCTGAACATCAAAGTACTTACTTGCATATTTCAACGAGGTAATCCACTTGTAACTCTGCTCTGAAAGAAGGGTTGAATCACCCTTAACGAAGATACCAGAACTAAGTTCGTTACCATTGCTATACAATTCATAGACATGTGGGGCACGCCAAGCTACACCGAAATGGGAGGTCAGTTTCAGTTGTTTATTGATGTGGTAATGACCGCCAAGACTGTAAGTAAAGTTCGTAAAGTCACGCTTTCCGCCATATCTTCGCCCTGTCCAATCATAGCCATCAGCCTTCGTTTGCTGTCCATCGAAGCGCACTCCAGCCTCCATTCCCCATCGATCGGCAGTGTATTTCTGCAGCCCATAGAGTCCGAAAGCCACCTCCGTGTAGTTTGGAATGATAGGAACAACACCCGTTCCACGCTCGTTCGTGTTATCAGTTATCAGCAGTTGCGCTCCTGCTTCACTCTTCCAATGCTGATAACCCTTGTTCCAAACGAGTGAGTTCTGCAACGAATTCAAGTGCAAACTGACGGTAGGAATGTCCGAATGGTTCAGACGTCGGATGCGGTTCTCACGTCGATTGTCTTGCTGAAAGGTTGATTGAAAGGCAAAATGTCCTATCTTTTCATGATCATAAAAGGCTTTGAGGTAAGCATTATGATGAGTAATCTGCTGAAAAGGATAGTCTATGTGCCGACTGAAAGGTGTG
Source organism: uncultured Prevotella sp. (assembly GCA_927910885.1). Taxonomy (GTDB): domain Bacteria; phylum Bacteroidota; class Bacteroidia; order Bacteroidales; family Bacteroidaceae; genus Prevotella. Next base: position 3,173 of record CAKMOD010000123.1, read on the forward strand.
AAGTCGACAGGCTGACCGAGTCTAATACGCTCTTGAAGCAACTGCTCATTGCCCATTTGTGCACTCTGCATAACACCCAATTTCTGTGTAAAAAGACTATACCCTGCCTCCACTCGCCAGCGATCACGGCTGTAACCCAAGGCGAGGGATAGGTCGTTTTCACGCATTCCGGTATTGTTTAGCAAGTAATGAGCCGTACTTCTGTCGCCTCCATTCTCGGTATTCAGATGTAAACGCCACGCCCAGTTGCCCAGCCACTTAAAGCTACTTTCAACATAACCTGAAGCTCCGAAGCGTCTACCATTGGTGCCATAAAGCCCCGATACCATACCATGAAGACCACTAACGTCATAAGGTAAGGGGGAAGGTTGCATAAGCACAATACCGCCAAGTGCCTCAGAACCATATCTTACAGCATCAGCACCTTTCACCACTTCGATGTTACTATAACTGTTTTTATCGACCTCTGGGGCATGATCTGCACCCCATTGCTGACCCGTCAAACGTGCACCATTGCTCACCAAGAGTATGCGATTGCCATACATTCCATGTATCACAGGCTTTGAAACGATTGTTCCTGTCTGGATAGAACTTATACCACTGACTCCCTCAAGCAATGAACCCAAGGAGCGTCCCATAGCGTTTGTAATGGCTGTTTGATTGATTTGACTGCCTATTTGGTTTACACTCATCATCTGGCGACGAGTAGAAACCACAACTTCACTTAGGCAAATGGAATCATGAGCGGGCTTAGTGGTATTCTCATTCTGTGCTACTAATGGCATAGACCAACACAGCAATGCGAATAAAACACCAGCCCACTGATGCCTGTCTAATTTTAATTTAAGCATCATAGACTAAATATTAAATGTCAATAGACGGCTCTTTCGCCCCCTTAAATGGGCAAAGAACCTACGAAAAGTTTGTCATACGGACATGTATGCACACCTTAGTGCACACCTATCCCATATAAATAAGGTGATAATTAGCCCACTGTCGGAGGCGAATGGCTATTGAGAGAGACAATAACCTGATAGACAGTTTGTTCTGTGAATATACGTTTTGGAACCCAACTTATCGCTACAACAGGCTGAAAGACGGTTGCCTTGGCTGCAGTAGACTCGTGCATTGTGAAGTCACAAGTACTACAAACCTGCTTCAACGAAGCATTGTGGCTTACCGAAGCCTTGTCAGAACAAGGATAAGAAGTGTTATGATAGTGGAAATCTTTGAGCAAAAGCATCGAAGTGAACACTAAAAGGAGTGCCCACGCATAGATAAGTTTTATCGTTGTCTTTTGCTTCATCTATTTCCAATATGCGGCATGTAAGTGAGTTGTTACTCATGCCTTAAATGATTTTTGGGGGTAAAATTACGAAAAAAACAGCAGGTATTTCTCCACAACCTATTTATTTTTGCGATTTTAAACATCGTTAACACAGAAACCATCCAGTAGTTATTTTGCAATCACTTTATAAACAAGAGGGGTTCGTCTGTTAAATTCATAGAGTAGAGATAGGGTAAAGATTTATACGCTTGTAGGGTATTAGTATCTCAAAAGACTTGGTCTTACAAAGGAGGATAAACTACAAGATAAAATGCAAATAGATAGTAAACCTATCCGTCTTCTGCAAACAACTGGTTCCCATATATTGATATTTGTAAACTATTTTCATGCAACTCAAAACCAATACATGACCTTTTGGCTTCTAAAGATGCCTAATTGACTTGCAAAAGACGCCCTTTAAGCCCCTTACTAACGCCCTTTTGAAGTCCAATTAAGCACCTTTTCAGATGCCACTTTATAACTAACTGATTTCCTGTTGGTTATAAACACGCTTTTTATATGTGTTTTTATCCTTATTTATAGGGGTTTTATTTGAATTTATGTCATGATTTTTCAAAGCGTTATCCACATCTTCGAAGGAGGATGAGAAAAGGCTCTTCTATATCGGAGGATGAGAAAAGAAAAGATAGTGAGAACCACAAAAAACATAACAAACACTTGCTTATTAATGTAGAAAAACGTAAATTTGTCCCATAACTAACTTTAACAATATGCAAAAACCACAATGGAATAGAATAAAAGACTTTGTTCAACGCAAAGAACTATCGCTTGCAATGGGCTTACACCTTGGTGCAATATTCCTCTGTGGACTGATTTATATCCTGCTACTCGAAGACGTACACCTGCGCTGGGGATTGACTTACATACCAATTTGGACTGCTCTTCTGTCACCGATTGCACTGATGATTGCAGCACGGAAAAGCAAAAGAAAGTTGGTGATACGCCTCTATAGTGCGCTGATAGGCATTGCTCTGTGGTTAATTGCTATTTTCCTTCAAGTCATTGGAGGCGACATTTTTCTCCCCCTCCACCTGCTTTTGCAAAGACGGTGATTACCTCGTAAGACGAGAGTACGACTTCTTTGACAACAACTTGATAGGTGTTTATAAAGTTAACGGACTAACAGAAAAGAGAATATCATTCTATAGTTACAGCAGTCCCGACTCTATCAAGGTCTACGATTCATTGAATGTCATCGCTTTCTACTGCCCTTCCGAAATACAGGAAGACCCATTGCCCAGCGACACCATCGCTCCGATTCGTGTCATCGAACAGCTTTACGACCGCCCGATAGAGCCCAAACAGAAGAAAGAAGTGGAACAACTTGCCCACCAACTTAACTTAAAACTCGGCTATTCGCTGAAAGAATAAAACGAAATATAAACAAAAAAGAAATATGATTATGAACTACCCTGCGCTTAAACAACGTGTTTTCCTTGTCGCAACACTCCTCTCTATAACACTTCTTGGTAGTAGTTTCAGAAGTGGTAAGACTGATGTACACGAAATGCCAGACAGCATTCAGATGGCTATCGACTCTATAAACAAGCATGGTATATTTGCCTCTACCTACGTACTCGGTCCAGAGCATCATCGATCAAAACAATATAATTATGCTGATTGGCTGCGCCGTCACGCCACACCCGACCAGTTAGCCGAGATAGCTAAGACAAATTCTAATCCTGCCACTCGTCTTTGGGCTTTCAGAATCTTATTAGAGAAACCTAACAAGCAAGTCTATGATGTCCTTAAAGCGGCTATCAACGACACCACAGAGACTGAGCAGATGAGTTATTGTTTATATACCAAGGAACCTTTTAACCTCAGAGCTTTCTCTCTCTACTATTTTGACCAAGTGAATAGTCAGACACCAGAAATGCAAGAGGCGATTGACAGTTTAGCTTTCTTCGACTATATGAAGCGTTATGGATATTCCTATGGAATACTCGAACACTTCAAACCCCGACAGAAATACTATGCAGCTGTAGTCGAAGCTGCCGACAACGGACAGGTAGAAGTCCTGCCATTGCTCATCAAATATAAGAATCCTAACGACTTACAGCACATCCGTAAGTTGCTGCAAGCTGACTTTGAGGAGAACAAGCGACTGACTTACTATACCCGTGAAATCCTCGAAGAATGGGGCAAACCAGACTTTGAAGAATACGCAAAAAGCGTTTGTCAAGCCGTTATTGGCAAACCAGATTACTTTAGCGTAGAGGATTATTTCCCTCTTCTTTGGCAATATCCTGCGCCTTGGAGCTATCAACTTCTCGAGAATATCCTTTCTGGTAAAGACAGATATAGTAACATTCACGAAATAAAGGAACACTTTATAAAGTATGCTAAGGAAGGTCCTATCCCTCCTATCTTCCAACCGCTGTACGACAGATATCTAAAGGAAAGACGTACTGTCAGAAGTGGAAGACCACAAACGGAAGAGTCGCTTAAAACGCTTAGAATGGCTCTTGACGCCTTAAACAAAGAAACTTTCTTTTCTGAGGAAGAGACTGCAGGCTTCTCAAATCGTTATCGTTTAATGCAATTTGACTATGCTGACTCATTGCGCTACAATGCTACAAGCGACCAGTTGGCTGAACTTGCCCAAACAAGTCCTTCGCGCATCACACGCCTTTGGGCATTCAAAATCCTGTTGGAGAAACCCAATGGGCAAATATTCAACATTCTTAAACAGGCTATAAACGACACAACAAAAGTAAACTGTATATCCAGCTCTGAAGAAGAATTCAAAGTTCCCTTCCACCGTTCTATTCTCAGCGTCTACTATAGTAACGTAGACGAGGACCTACCAGCACAACAGCAAGCAGCCATTGACAGCTTAGTGTTCTTTGATTATATGAAAAAATATGGATATGAAGAAGCCTTCCTTCAGGACCTCCAACCACTCAAATCCTATTACCCAACTATTATCAAAGAGGCTGACAAAGGCAATGACGGGGTTTTGATGTTCCTCACTCGATACAAGAACAAGAACGATATCGCCCGAATCAATAAGTTTCTGGAGCGCGATTTGAAGAAGAATGGGCGAATGACCAACGAATCTTATTGGCTTCTTAAGAAATGGGAGGACCCAGACTTTGAATGGTATGTAAAGACCATCTGCCAAGCTGCAGCCAAAAAGAAGACACATTACGGTGAAACTCGTTACATCAGCCTCCTTTGGAGCTACCCTGCACCGTGGAGCTATGACATTCTTAAAGATATGATTTCCCAAGAAGAAAAATACAAGAACTTCTCAGATATAAAGGCTTTTCTTCAACAACAAGCGAAACAGGGAACGTTTCCTCAAGTCTTCCGACCGCTGATTGAGAAATAAGTGAAGTCTTATCCCCCAAAAAAATAACACCAAGCAGTCCCTCCTTGCCCCCTCCCCCCCATAGGGAGGGGGAGTGATTTGTAATTTTTTTTCACTCTCTTTACAACCAATACATGGTCTTTAAGCTTTCAATTAACGCCCAATTGGCTTGTAAAAGGTGCCCTTTTGAGGTCTTACTAACGCCCTTTTGAAGCCTTACTAAGCACCTTTTAAAATCCCTCTTTGCAACTATTTGATAACAAAGAACTTACAAGGGTAGAAGAAAAGCACGTTTTTAGCCGTTTTTTCGACTATTTCAAGTAATATTTTGTAAGGATATTTTACACACAAAACCTCACTCCCCAACCCCCTCTCCAAGAGAGAGGGGGAGTGCTGGAAACAGTTTGCTATGGGGTATTGTTAATCGTTTGCAGTGTTGGAGTAGGTGAATGTATTTCCTAATCAATAGGGGTATCTCGCTAATCACTCCCCTCCCTATGGGGGAGGGGCTGGAGGCAATCATTAGCTTTATTCCCTATTCTTCCCCACAAGCCCTCTCAACCAAAAATACAACTCTTCCTGCAAACGGAAAAGGGACCACGAGAAGCGGAGGGGCATATAACCAAACTTACATCTAATAGAACGACTCACCTGCTTGATATTGATAGTATGCCAAACATGGTACATGACAGACAAACCATGCTGGCGGTCGGTTAGGGAGAGTTCATTGCGATGAAGGTAATAAAACATATACACACCCACTAAGTTGAGCCATCTCACCGTTTCATAACAACGGAGGTTCTCCTCTGATGCTCCCAAGGAAAGGAGCTGACGACGCATACTCTCGTTCGCTAAGAGAAAGTCGAAACGGCGAACACTGACGCTATGTGTTGTGGAAACTGGTTGCTGACGATAATAATAAACTCCCTCACAATAAGCCACCTTACGCGAATAATAATAATGAATACGTGTGGTGTTATCATCGCTGTATGCCCGCTGCGACTCATCGTATGGGTGCGCCATGTGAATACTATTACGTACAACATAGCAACCATGAATCTGCCAAGTAAGACTCGCCCGAAAAGCCTCATCGCCTGTCATCGTCGTGAATGGCGACATTTCATAGTCCCTCATACGTCCGTCGGGATAAGCATAAAGAACACGAAACAGAACACTATCGACATCATCTCGGAAAGATTCGCACACCTTCTCCAAAGCATCTCGACTAAGCCAATCGTCACTATCCACAAAACCAATGTAATCGCCTGTAGCATGAGACAGTCCAACGTTGCGGGCATGGGCTTGTCCCCTATTCTCTTTCAGCGCAAAAACCTTCACACGTTCGTCCTTTTCAGCATACTGATAGAGAATATCCAATGACTTATCCGTTGACGCATCATCGACACAGATAACCTCAATATCCTTTAAGGTCTGCGACAACAGCGAGTCAAGGCATTGCGGTAGATAAGCTGCTGTGTTATAAACGGCTACAAGTAGACTAATCTTTGGCATGGCGAACAAACTTATTCTTCACTTTACTGATTAAAGCATTCCATAGTCCCGACTTCGATTTCATCACACGAAGGGAAACCATCGTACTGATAACGCATAACAAACTGGCTACACCCCACCGCATCCACTCGTCATCGGAACGCACACAAAGAAGCACAAGGAATCCGATTAAGAAATGATTTGCGGCATAGCGCATCACTGATGAGGACAGACGATAACCATAACGAGCGTAAGCATAGATGTAAACACAAATGAAATTGAGAAAACCTGCTACTGTCATACCTAAGCCTGCACCAAAGAGTCCCCACTTCCAAAAGCCAAGAAGCACGAGTGCAACAAGGAAGATGTCATACAAAGCCTCTAAGAGTAGATAGGATTTTGAGTCGCCCTTTGCCAAAGGAATATACTCTACCGGTAAACGAATAGCACGGATATACATCGCCAATACCAACACTTGTGCCATGCTGAGGGCTGGAAGGAATTTATCGGAATAAAGGAAAAGTATCAATTGGGGCAAGAACAAGAGGAAGAAAGTCAGCAAAGGAGAGATGAGCAGGAGTGTCACTTCTATCTGTCGGTTGACTATCTGATTAAAAGTAAACTTCAAGTTGTTAGCCCCTGAAAGGCGTGGAAAGTAGTCAGTTTCCATCGCTGAGAAGATCATACCTGCATAAACCATCGTCATCATGAAGGCAGAATTATAGAAACCGACGGTCTCTATCTCAGCAACATTATTGAGGTAGCTGCGTATTATCAGTTCTGCACCAGAGCCCAAGATGCCTGCAAAGACAAAGGCTGTACCCAAACGAATCATGCCCCAACCCTTGTCTAAGAACGCTTTTTGGAAAGAAACGCGGAAAGGATAGAGCCGACACGATACCATTATCGTCAGTAGTAGTTGCACGAACGCCATCAATACCAACGAAGGAACAATGGCTGCATTGCCAAAGAAATAATAAAGCGGAACGGTTAAGACTAAGGCTCCTAACACGTTATACACCGAGATAGCGGCTAAGGCACGCAGTTTACGGACTCCTTTAAGGATAGCGAACTCGCCTCCTGCTAAGGCAGTCAATGCCACGCAAGGAGATAGAAGGATGAAATGAAGCGTGTGACCGTCCCACGAGAAGGTGTAACGGCTAAGCAACGGACTAAGGAAGGCACAAACAAAGAATCCCAACAAGGCTGCAAGCAGACTCCATGAACGCACAACGGCAATGTCTTCTGTCAGCTTCTTCTCATCATTCTTATCGTAATCCTCTGATATATTGCGTACTGCACTCATAGATATACCAAAGTTTGTAGAGTCGCTGATGAGCTTAGTTGTGGAATTAAAAAGCGAGATAAGTCCTACTCCCTGCGGTCCGAGCAGCATGGCAACAAACTTATTGCGAACGATACCAATCAGCACATTGATAACCTGTACACCACCAAAGAGGCTGATGTACTTCAAGATATGCAAATAGCTGTCAGTATTAGAGGCTTTTTTCATCACATTATCTAACGGATTTAAAAGTTTTTTATTATTTTTGCATCAAACAATTATTACATGAGACTGTCTATCATTATCCCTATCTTTAACGTTGAAGACACACTCCATAGATGTCTGGAGAGTGTATTATCACAGACGGATGAGAGGATGGAGGTCATTCTCATTGATGATGGGTCGACGGATTCCTCTGGGCAGATAGCGGAAGAAATGACGGCTGGCAAGGGGAATTGTAGGCTTATCTACCAAACAAACAAGGGTCTTTCGGCGGCAAGAAACGCAGGAATAGAAGTGGCAACGGGGGATTATCTCACCTTTGTCGACTCTGATGACTTCGTTGCTGAGGGTACATACGATGCGCTGTTGGCTGTCTTGGCAGCACATCCAGACTATGATATCCTTGAATATCCTGCTATGCTGTATTACGGAAGTGCGACGAAGCAACGACTGCTAAGCTTTACGGACACAACAATCGGTTCTATTCGTGACTATTGGTTAGGCGGAGCTCACCTCCACACCTACGCTTGCAATAAGCTTTTTCGACGTGAACTCTTTGCGCAGACACGCTTTCCAGAGGGCAAGGTGTTTGAAGATGTCTACACTTATCCTTACCTATTGCAGCAGGCAAAGGTAGTGGCAACAACCGCCACGGGCTTGTATTACTATTGTCAAAACGACAAAGGCATCACCGCTCAGGCTGGAGGAAAGGAATTGACCGACCTCTTAGAGGCACATCTCAAGCATCTCAAGCAGTGGGGCGAACTGACACCTGCATATTATCAGGCATTGGTTAATATTCAAATAGATGTCTATGAGGCTACTCACGCTGAGCCTATCCTGCCCGTTCTGCCCTATAAAGGCACCTTAAAACTCTTTATTCTCCACTTAATCGGATTAAAACGCTTATGTCAACTCACCCAGTTTATTCACAAAATAAGGAAGATAAGCCACTCGTAAGCTTCGTTGTAACTTTCTATAGCGAGCCTGTTGATATGCTGAAAGAGTGTATCAGCAGTATCTTGGCATTGAGTCTGAACGAGACAGAACGCCAGATTATCGTCGTGGATGACGGTGCGGACTATTCGCCTCTCAACGAATTGCTTGCCCTTTCATCGAACATTGTCTACGTTAGGCAGCCTAATCAAGGACCGGGACAAGCACGAAACACGGGTATAGAGTTGGCAGAAGGTCGTTTCATTCAGTTTATTGATGGTGATGACCTCTTGCTGACAAGTGCCTACGAGCAGTGTCTTGACATCATCAGATACCGCGAAACAGATATGGTTTTATTCCAGTCAACTGACAAGAAAACCTCAAAACCGCTTGCTGATGCTGAGGGTCCGATAAGTGGAACGGAGTATATGACACACAACAACCTGCGTGGTTCTGTGTGGACCTTCCTCTTCCGTAAGGATATTTTGCACGATCTTCGTTTCACAAAGGGCATATTCCATGAGGACGAAGAGTTCGTTCCACAGATTATGTTGCGTGCAGAAAGCATTTATACAACCAACAACAAGGCTTATTACTATCGCAAACGCGAGAACTCGACGATGCACAAGCGTGACAAGCGTTGGCATATCCGCCGCCTGTCTGATGCCGAACAAGTAATCTATCGTTTGAAAGAGCGGGTAGATTATCTCCCTGTCAAAGAGCGTATTGCTATGGAAAGGCGCATCGCCCAACTGACAATGGACCACATTTACAACGTGATAACGATGACACATGACGAGACTCATCTCAACCATGTGCTACAACGTCTGTCCCGACATGGGCTTTTCCCCCTGCCTGATAAGGACTATACAAGTAAGTATAAGTGGTTCAGAAGAATGACCAACAGCAGTTTCGGACGCAAGACATTGATAATGCTGCTAAGGCTCAACAAGGGATAAAAAGCAAGTAGACACGATATCTATCTGTCTTCTACAAACAACTTACTCCCTTACTAATTGGTACTTGTAAACTATTTTCATGTAGTTCAAAACCAATACATGCTCTTTTGGCTTCTAAAAGACGCCTAATTGACTTCGAAAAGATGCCCTTTAAGCCTCTTACTAACGCCCTTTTGGAGTCCAATTAAGCACCTTTTGAAAACCACCTTTGCAACTATCTGATAACAAAACACTTACAAGGGTGCCTAAAAGGCTTGTTTTTAATCCTTTTCACCGCCTTTTCATCGAATATTTTGTCAAGATATTTCTTATCCTGTTAGTTTTAAATTTCACACGGAGACACGGAGTTTACGGAGCCTTTTTTAATGACACGGAGGCACCGTCGGTGCAGGGAGCAACGGAGAAAACAACCCATAAAACTTGTATAAACGTAAATTATAAGTTACCTTTGCCATGAACAATAGAGAAGTAAAAACTATAAAGATTATTTTGAGGACTCGTTCAAAGTATGAAGAAATGAAGAATATCAAAGGATGTAATTCGTAATTCATAATTCACAATTATTCGAACGAAGTTCTCATCAGTACGTCATAATTATGATTACCGCAATAGCTGACAATATGCAACCCCTAACTCAGAGTTCTCAATGAATAATGATGATTACTTTCAGAGATAAATGATTAATTCATATTTATGACTACCCAGCCTATCATACAATAATAGCAAACTCGGTAATCATAATTATGAATTATGAATTATAAATTATGAATTATGAAAGTCCTACTATTAGGTGAATATAGCAACGTACATAACACGCTGGCACGAGGCTTGCGTGAGCTTGGACATACGGTGACGGTGGTGTCGAATGGGGATTTTTGGAAGAATTACCCACGTGATATTGATGTTTCCAGACGGTCAGGTAAGCTGGGTGGTATGCTTTTGATGGCTAAGATCTATGCTCTATTGCCCCGTCTGCGAGGCTATGACATCGTACAGTTCATCAATCCTATGTTCTTTGAACTGAAGGCTGAACGGCTCTTTCCGCTCTTTCATTATCTGAAAAAGCATAATAAAAAAGGTTGTTCTCTGTGGCTTCGGGATGGATTATTATTGGGTGAACACCTGCTCAACGACGATGCCACTGCGTTACAGCGACTTCAATATCGGTAAGGAACTACGCCAAAATAAGGAGGCGATAGTCGAGAGAAAGGATTGGATTGGTACAGAAAAGGAACGCCTAAACCGCCTGATGGCTGAGCAATGCGACGCGATCGTGACAGGACTCTATGAGTACTGGTGCTGTTACGAGCCGCATTTTCCCAAAAAGACAACCTTCATCCCTTTCCCTATCGTTGTAGGGGAAGCCCCTGTCATAGCCGATGAAACACCCGAGAAATTGAATCTTTTTATTGGAATCAGCAAGAATCGGTCGGTATATAAAGGGACCGATATCATGCTGCGAGCGGCTGAAACAGTGAAAGAACAATATCCCAACAGACTGAATCTGAAGGTTGTAACAGGCTTACCCTTTGACGAATACGTGCGAACGATGCTCGGTTCTGATGCTATCATGGACCAACTCTATAGCTATACACCCTCGATGAATCCCCTTGAAGCGATGTCACATGGTATTATCTGTATCGGTGGCGGTGAGCCAGAGAACTATGAAATCATCAACGAGACCATGCTCCGCCCTATCATCAACGTCCTTCCGACTTACGAAAGCTGTGTAGCTGAGCTTACCTGCCTTGTCAATAACCTGTCATTCATTCCACAACTGCGCCGCGAAAGCTACGAATATGTACGCAAACACCATGAGTTTATCAAGGTTGCACGCCAGTATGAGGAACTTTATCGGGGACTATTAAGGGAGAAGGAGTATTAGCCTTATTGGGCTAATTAGGCTAATTGGGCTAATAATTATTAGGCTAACAAGCCCTATTGGGCTAATAACAATTGGGCTAATTAGTCCAATAAGGCTAATAACAATCAGGCTAATAAGCCCTATTAGCCCAATAACCTCAATAAAAAAAGTGAAGCCTAAAGCTTCACTTTTTTCTTTTTTCCATGACTCTCGTTACTCATTCGGTCAAGAGCAGTAACGACATAGACGTATTTTGTATTGCCATCTCTATAATTAAGACGGAGCTTATTGCCGTAAGGCATTCCCACAATCTTTGAAGGATCATTGAGATTGATTGGCTCACCGGCATAGAAACGATAAACGATATAACGATAAGGAGCATCCTTCCAACCCTCTCCTCGTGGAGCCTTCCATGTCAGATAATAGTAGCCATCACTCTCCTGTCTTGCCTTCACCTTCTTTGGCTTTGATGGAGCCTCATCGTCAATGAATGGCATTAAAGGCTGCAAAGCTGGATAACGCCAGTAGTTTGTGCGAAGCAGTGTACCATAGTTACCAGGGTTATCAACAACCGACTTAGCATACCACAACACCGTACCATTCACGTTCTGACACTGCTGATGCAGACGACGTTTCGCTGGAAGCTGATTTGAGTTAGGGTTCTGTGGGTCAGCATACTTCACCGTACGGAGTACATCCTCACCAATATACAACGGACGATTGCCTGCATAGCGGTTCCACCATCCGATAAGTTCCTTATAATCTGCCGCACGATTGCCAATCTCCCAATAAATCTGTGGTACGCAATAGTCTATCCAACCATTGTTTACCCACTTCAATACGTCGGCATAGAGGTCGTCATAGTTCTGCAAACCATTTGTACGACTGCCATGTTGTGGGTCGCTCTTCTGATTACGATAGATACCGAAAGGAGAAACACCAAACTTCACCCAAGGCTTACGACGACGGATAGACTCGCCCAACTGCTTGATGAAGAGGTCTACATTATTACGTCTCCAATCATTGATATTGGTGAAACCACGTCTGTCACGTTGGAAGTAAGCTTGGTCTGGAATAGTCTGTCCTGCAGCAGGATAAGGATAGAAATAGTCATCAATATGCAAGCCATCAATATCATATCGACTCACGATATCATCAACCACAGCACAGATATAATTGCGATTCTCTGGCAACGCAGGGTTGAGGATATAAAGACCATCGTAAGAGAAGACACTATTAGGGTTGGTTATTGCAACATGATTCGTTGCCAACTGTGTGGTATTCTTTGTCTTTGCACGATAAGGATTAATCCACGCATGGAGTTCCATACCACGATCGTGACACTCCGTAATCATCCATTGCAATGGGTCCCAATAAGGCGAAGGAGGTGTGCCCTGACGCCCTGTAAGGAACTTACTCCATGGCTCATACTTACTTGGATAGAGCGCATCACACTCAGCACGCACCTGAAAGATGATAGCATTCACACCATCTCGCTGCAGTTCGTCCAACTGATAACGCAACGTACGCTGCATTTCCTCTGTACCAATACCTTGGAACTGTCCGTTCACACACTGAATCCATGCACCGCGGAACTCTCGTTTCTTAGCTGGGACTTGTCCATACACGGCATTACTCGCCCCAATGAAAAGCACTGCGGCAATCAATAATCTCAATAGAGAATGAAGTTGTCTCATTATTTTAATTTAGTTATATCAAAATAAGAACAAGCGAAACAAGCGGCACAACCAGCACAACCAGCACAACTGGCCCCTCCCCCTTACCCCTCCCCCAAAGGGAGGGGAGTGAAATGCGTGATACCCCTTGTAGTTCGGAAGGTTTTATCGTGTAAAACTCCCTATCAATTAAGAAAGGTTTTATGGGCAATCCCCTATCAGTTCGGAAGGTTTTATGTGTAAAACTCCTATCAATTAAGAAAGGTTTTATGAGCAATCCCCTTATCAGTTCAGAAAGTTTTATGCGCAAACCCCCTATCAATTAAGGAAGGTTTTATGAGCGATACCCTATCAGTTCGGGAACTTTTATGCGTAATTCCGCCCCTCTCTCAGTAAGAGAAAACCTTTCTGTGAGTCCCCAAGCAAACCGTTTCCAGCACTCCCCCTCTCCCTTCGGAGAGGGGGTTGGGGGGTGAGGTTTTATCTCCTCCCTGCCATCTTCCTAAACGTCTGGCGGTGGAAGCGGCGTTCAGCCTCTAACACGCGCAGCATCTTTGTGGCAGGAATCACCTTTAGCATTTCCTTATGATAACGCTGTTCTATCTGTTTTAATTGTATTTCATAGGCGTCAGCCTGTTCAATCATCTTACTTGCCTCACGTTCTGACGAAGGTTTTGAATTATGAATAGCACGCAGCCTTTCGAAATAACCACGCTGTTTATCCCTCATCTCATCATATACAGGGAAGAATCGTGCAGCCTCCTGCGCTGTCAACCCTGCCTCTTTCGTCATAAAACTATGCGATTCTGCCTTGATTCTGTTAAAATCAAACTTACCTTGTGCGTGCAGCAAAGACACACTAAAGAAAACGCAAAGCAATAGGATTATTCTTTTGTATTTCATACTTCCTTCTCCTCTATTATTCTTCACTCGCCAGATAAGCATACATATCCGACTCGTCTATCATAAAGTAATCGGCTGCCTGATCGAAATCATCTTCTGATGAAGCCGCCGCCTCGTGTGCTCCCTGTGCTAAATGACTGTCTGCCAAAGAATGTTTCTCCTGCGCACCATCAAACTCTTGATAAGCAAGGAAGCCTACCAGCACAACCCCGATTGTCATCGCTGCTGCTGCCAATGGACGGAGATAACGCAAAGTAGTACGACGTGGTTTTACTTCCACAACCGTCTCTTTCTGCTCTTCAGCTGGTATCTGAGCCATCACACGGGAAGACAATTCCGAAAAGTAATTCTCCGGAACTGTGAAAGGGCGTTGCGTGCCGTATTCCTTTTGTAAGTGATTCGTTGATTCCATAAAGTTTTTTCTTTGATATAACTTAGACTGCAGAAAGGCTGAATGGTTTAATTATCAAGGTGAAATATTATTCATACCGCTTCACGTAGTCAGTAATCTTCTGTACAGCAATGTGATAAGAGGCTTTCAGCGAACCCTCGCTCGTCCCTAATATCTCACTCATCTCGGAGTATTTCATTTTGTCATAATAACGAAGTGTGAACACCGTGCGCTGCACATCGGGCAAGGTTGCAATGGCTTCCTGCAACAATGCCTGACTCTTATCGCCATCGAAGTAGTCGTCTGCTAATAAGCGATTGGCTACTGAGAGGTCGGCATCAGCACTGGAGAGTGCTGCTGTCTTTTGATGACGAAGGAAATCGAGCGACTCGTTGATAGCTATGCGATAGAGCCAAGTGGACAATTTAGCTTTCCCTTGAAAGGTCGGAAGACTCTTCCATGCTTTGAGAAACGTGTTTTGCAATACGTCGTCAGCATCCTCATGTGTAAGGACTATACTACGAATCTTCCAATACAGCGATTGGCTGTACTGGTCAACAATCATGGGGAAAACCTTCTGTCTTCCTTCGGGACTCGCCAACTGGCGAATCACTTCAGCTTCATCGAGGGGAGTCACTACTCTTCAAGAAAAGGCTTTTGATTGTCAAGAGCCGAACGGCGTCTTAACGGATAGATACCTTGCGGACTACATTGCCCACCTTAACGATGTAGCATCCCTTCGGGAGGTTAAGCGTATAATGCTTATCGCTACCGTCAACCTTCACGCTCATCACGCGTACACCCGTCACATTATACACTGCCAACTGTTCGTCCTCAGCACCTACCACGTGCAACACATTACCAACAACCGAGATTGAAATTGTCTGTGTATCGAAGTCAATCAAATCAATCGCTGCACGCGCTTGCACCGGAGCGGTGAAGCCTACTGAAAGCAGTAATGTGAAAAGAAAAGGAGTAAATATATTTTTTATCATAGACTATGCTTTTATGTTAGCTACAAAGATAACAAATTTAAGAATACATCTACTCATTTTATTGCATTAGTCTATTAAGATTTAATATTAATTAACCTCCCCCAACCCCTCCGAAGGAGGGGGGCTGCCTAACGGGTAAGGGATTAAAAGAAAAAGAGGAACCTCCCCAGCCCCTCCAAAGGAGGGGGGCTGCCTAACGGGGTGAGAGTTTAATTCCAAATCAACCAATATGCAATGGGGTTACTCTTCAAACCTTTATCCGTCAGGCACTCCCCTCCTTAGGAGGGGTCGGGGGAGGTTTCTGTGTGTCCTATGGACTCTGTTCTTCTCTGCTATCTGTGAGAAAACAAAGAAATAGCTACTCTATCACAGTATTCTCTCACAGATGACACAGATGAACAGAATGAACAGATTTCCTTTTTGCACACTAAAAGGCTCAGAGACCTAAAGGTCGGAGAAATCACAGATTTATAGTGGACGAGTGGATGAGTTGCTTGTGCTGAATTTGTGTTTTAACGCTCTGTGTTATCAATAACCTTTAGGTTTCTGTGCGTCCTATGGACTCTGTTCTTCTGTGCTATCTGTGAGAAAATAAAAGAAACAGCTACTCTATCAAAGCATTCTCTCACAGATGACACAGATGAACAGAATGAACAGATTTCCTTTTTGCACACTAA